>NZ_JBSFQL010000016.1:0-130805 GCF_053588675.1 Gordonia sp. NPDC003422 | reverse complement strand
ATCGCTACCCAAAACGCTTCCGGCGCTACCGCCCTGCCCATACCGGCTACCTCTCACACGAGGCCTGTTGCGTCGACCGATTGAGGCTGCCCCTACCCTTGGAGTCCTCCCCGCGAATTTCGCCCGCTGTCAGCATGGTTGTGAGACAGGTGCTGGTGGTGAGTGCGGGGGATGGAGTAGTGATGAGTGAACCGCAGTCATGGACGACGCCGGGCGGGCGGAACTGTTACACCCTGGCGTTCAAGGTGCAGTTTTTGCAGGACTGGGACCGCTGTGTCGAGTACGGGTCGAAGGCGCGGATGTTGCGTGAGCGTGGGGTGTCCGACCGCACGGTACGCGACTGGTTGGGCGCGCGGGCACGCGGCGATTTCGAGGCGGCGATGGTGGCCGAGGCAACGAAGAAAGGGAAGGCGAAGCGGGTGGATAGCCGAGATCGTGCCGAGTTGGCGCGGCTGCGGACCGAGAACGAGCGATTGAAGACCAAGGTCGCTCAGGCCGAAGCTGCCCAGGAGGTGCTGGGAAAAGCATTCGAGCTCTTGGAGGGGATCACCAAGAGCTCGACGGACCCGCAGACCGAGATCCCAGCAGCGTTGATGAGCGCCGAGCAGTACCGCCAATGGCTGCAGCGACAAGGGCTGTCCTGATCGAGACGGTGACCGCGTTGGCCGTGGCGGGTATGGCGGTGACGGTGGCGTGTGTGTTGGTCGGGGTGCCGCGGGCGTCGTATTACCGGGTGGTCAAGGGGTACCGCCACTATGTGCCGGTGGCCCACCCACAACCTCAGGCCGAGCGGGTGCAGCCGGCCGCGTTGAGTGCCGCCGAACGCCACCAGGTGGTCGACGTCTTGTCGATGCCCGAGTTCACCGATCTGTCGGTGCACCAAACTTATTGGCGTGCTTTCGATTCCGGGTTGATCACGTGTAGTGAGAGGACGTTCTACCGGGTGGCGAAGACGGCGAAACTCGTCGGTGATCGCCGGCGCCGTAAACGGTCGGGACCGGGCACCCGCGCGACCCCGCGGATGCAGGCGAGCGGTCCGGGCCAGTTGTGGTCCTGGGATGCCACCGAGCTGCGGGGCATCGGCCGGCAGCGGTTCAAGCTGCTGTTGGTGATCGATGTGTTCTCCCGGTTCCCGGTGGCCTGGAAGATCGTGCCCGAGGAAAACAAGAAGGCGGCGATCGCGATGTTCAAAGATGCGTTCACCCGCTACGGGCCACCCACGATGTTGCACGCCGACAACGGGGCGGTCATGCGCTCACACGACCTGCTCGACGCTCTCGAGGAAGCCGGGGTGATCGCGTCGTTCTCGAGGCCGCGGGTCAGTGATGACAACCCGTTCTCCGAGTCGCTGTTCAAGACCGTCAAATACGACCTGAACTGCCCCGAGCGCTTCGAGGACATCGATCACGCCCGGGAGTGGACCGCGGGTTTCCTGGGCCGCTACGCCTACGAGCACCGCCACAGCGGGCTGGGCTGCTACACCCCTGCCTCGGTGTTCGACGGCACCTTCGTCGAGGTCCAAGCACGCCGCCAGGCCCTCCTGGACCAGGCCCACGCCGCCCACCCCGAACGCTTCCGGCAACCACCGAAAGCATCCGTGGTCCCCGCGATCGTCGGGATCAACCACAAACCACACAAACCGAGAAAAGACCCAATCAAGGACCTGTCTCAGGCAGGTTGACAAATTCCGATTTTCTGGGGGACGACTCCGAACCTCGCGGAAGAAACTTCTTCCCCTAGTTTTGGTGGGACGGCCGCCGCGAAGCCTCCGCATACCCCAGTTCTGGAGGCCGACAGCAGTACTCTTCGGATCAGTCAGGCCGCGTAGCCGGGCGGCAGGAAGTTGAAGAAGTCTCGGGTGACGCCGACCGCATTGTTCGAATCGCCGCCGCGCACAACGAGTGTGGCGAAGGCGAGGTCGCCTCGGTAGCCCGCGAACCACGCGTGCGAACCACCGTTGAACTCGGCCTCACCGGTCTTGCCGAAGATGGCACCCAGTCCGTCGATGGTGGTCGCGGTGCCGCTGGTGACCACGGCCCGCATCATCGGCCGCAACTGAGTGACAACGCCGGGCGCGAGTCTCGCTGTGGGCCCTGAGACGGCAGTCGGCTTGCCGAGGATCAGTTGCGGCACAGGAGCTTTGCCGTTGTTGGCCACGGTCGCGGCAACCAGCGACAGCCCGAGCGGGCTCACCAGTACCCTTCCCTGACCGAAGCCGTCTTCGCTGCGCGCGACGGTCTCGGTGGCGATGGGTACCGATCCGGAGACCGCGTCGAGGCCGGCGATCGAGTACTGCGGTCCGACGCCCATCGCCGCCGCGGTGTGCGCGAGATCCGACGGACCCATCTGGCTGGCCAGTTTCGCGAAAGTGGTGTTGCAGGACTGCGCGAACGCGGTCAGCATCGGGACGGTGCCCAGCGAGAACGCGTCGTAGTTGGGGATCAGCCGAGGACCGATCTGGATCTCACCCGGGCACGGCACCATGGTGTCCGGGTGCGCGATGTTCCGACTGATCGCTGCGGCGGCGGTCACCATCTTGAAGGTCGAACCCGGCGGATACAGGCCGGTGGTGGCGATCGGCCCATGGCGGTCGGCGGCGGGGTTCTGCGCGACCGCCAGAATCCGCCCGGTCGACGGCTGAACGACCACCATGGCGATCTGAAAGTTGTTGGTGGCGTTGACCGCCCGCTGCGCCGCATTCTGCACCTGACGGGACAGGCTCAGCGACACCGCCGGCGCGGCCTGCGGGGCGTGATCGGCGAGGATGTCGGCGTCGAGCCCGTTCGGATTGACCGTCGCGACACGCCAGCCGACGCGACCGTCGACCTCGCCGTCGACCACGCGCTTGACCTGCGAGAGCAGGGCCGGGGCGAACCGCGGATCGCGTGCCACCAGTTCGGCCTGCTCGTTGTGTCCGACCCCCGGGATCGCGAGCCGGTCGCGCAGGCGATCGAAGTTCCGGCGGCTGAGCCGGAGAATCGGGTACGGCCCGTTTTCGGCGGTCGACTCCTCGGCGATGACCTGTGCCGACAGCGTCCGGTCGAACGGGCGCAGCACGTCGACGAGGCGGGTGACCGAATCGGCGACCGACCCCTGCTCAGCCGCTTCATGGGCGTCGAAGGTGACGCCGATGACCGTTCCGTTGACCATCACCTCCGAGCCGTCGGACTCGTTGACGGTGGCCCGCGGCGCTTCGGTGATACTCAACGAAAGACGTTGGTCGGCACCGAGACCCGGATGGATGTTGGTGGACACCCACCGCACTCCCCAACCGTTGTCGGACCGTCCGAGCCGCACCATCGCCCGATAACCCCAGTCGCGGCTGCGGGGCAGGTGCCATTGATAGTCGACGGCGACGTCGGCGGTGTCACCGGTGATGTCGACCTTGCCCGCCTTTGCGTCCATGGACTGCGCGGCCAGACCGGACCAGGCGCTGTTCATGGCGTTCTGGGCGATCTGCGGATTGTCGGTGAGCGCTGCCGCCGCGACGATGTCGCGGGCGCTGAACGCGGTCAGGAACCGTTCGGCCGCTCGACGGGGTCCGTCGTCTTCATCGGTTGCGCAACCGGCGATTCCGAGCACGACGAGGGCACACACCACCAGACTCGCCGCCTGGATTCCACGTCGTCGCCACTGCCACATCAAGAGGTGAGTTTATGGCCGCCGCGTCGGCTTGACGGAGTGCCACGCCCGGGCAACACCAGTTCAGTCGACGAGAATGGTGGCAAAGGTGCCGACATCAACGAAACCCACCCGCGCATAGGCGGCGCGCGCTGCGACGTTGAAGCTGTTCACGTAAAGGCTCGGCGTTCGGCCGTGCGAGATCACGGCCTCGGCAACCGACGCCGTCCCCGCGATACCCAGTCCCTCACCACGGCGATCCGGAGCGACCCATACGCCCTGGATCTGACCTACCCGCCGCGACAGCGATCCGATCTCCGCCTTGAAGACAACCCGCCCGTCGTCGAAGCGGGCGAACACCCGCTGCGCGTTGACCAGCGACGCCAGCCTCCGGCGGTACGAGCGGCCACCGTCGCCGGCGGTCGGGTCCACGCCGACCTCGCCGATGAACATGTCGATCGCGGCCGGCAGGTAGGCGTCGAGATCGTCCATGGTGACCAGCCGAACACCCGGATCCGAACGCACCGCAGGCGGTCCCGGCAGCGCGAGCAGCGGCTGCGTCGCGCGCACCTCGCGTGCGGGACCCCACGCCAGCTCGAGTTGTTCCCACATCGGCATGACCAATTCCGCGCGCCCGACCACCGACGAGCAGACGCGCGGCGCCGCGATCGCGCGGTCGGCGAAGTAATCGAGGTCGTCGGGCGAACCGATCAGCGGAATGAGGTTGGCACCGGAGAAGCACAGGGACGTGACGGGGTCGGCGGCCGACCACATCTCACCACCGAGCAATCGCGGGGTGATCCCGTGTACCTCGAATCGGGCGGCGACCATGCACATCGCGACCGGATCGGTGGCCAGCACCTGCTCGACGACGGGTGCGTCACGCGCACCGAGCGGCCGGTCGCCCAGAAGCTTCAGCACGGCCGATCCTCCCGTCATCGCTCTTGTGGCCGGTTGTCCGTCTAGGAGACGGTCACCACCGGTCCTCCGACCTGCGTACCGTCTCCAGTTTCTCCCGATTCCTCGGCAATTCGCAGCGCTTCTTCGATCAAGGTCTCGACGATATCGGCTTCCGGGACCGTTTTGATGACCTCACCCTTGACGAAGATCTGTCCCTTGCCGTTGCCAGAGGCCACGCCCAGGTCGGCCTCGCGGGCCTCGCCCGGTCCGTTGACCACGCATCCCATCACGGCCACGCGCAGCGGCACCTCCATGCCCTCGAGGCCCGCGGTCACGGCGTCGGCGAGCTTGTAGACGTCGACCTGCGCCCGCCCGCACGATGGACAGGACACGATCTCGAGCTTGCGTGGCCGCAGGTTGAGCGACTGGAGGATCTGGTCGCCGACCTTGATCTCCTCGGCCGGCGGCGCCGACAGCGAGACGCGGATGGTGTCGCCGATGCCCTGGCTGAGCAGAGCACCGAAGGCGACGGCCGATTTGATGGTGCCCTGGAAGGCGGGACCGGCCTCGGTGACGCCGAGGTGCAACGGATAGTCACACTGCGCCGCGAGCTGCCGATACGCCTCGACCATGATGACCGGGTCGTTGTGTTTCACCGAGATCTTGATGTCCCCGAAGCCGTGTTCCTCGAACAGGCCGGCTTCCCACAGCGCCGACTCCACCAGCGCCTCGGGTGTGGCCTTGCCGTACTTCTGCATGAGTCGCTTGTCCAGCGAGCCGGCATTGACCCCGATGCGAATGGGAATCCCCGCTTCGCCCGCGGCCTTGGCGACCTCCTTGACCCGGCCGTCGAACTCCTTGATGTTTCCGGGATTGACCCGCACCGCGGCACAGCCCGCGTCGATCGCGGCAAAGATGTATTTCGGCTGGAAGTGGATGTCGGCGATCACCGGGATCTTCGACTTCTTCGCGATGATCGGCAGTGCGTCGGCGTCCTCTTGACGCGGGCAGGCCACGCGCACGATGTCGCAGCCCGACGCGGTCAGTTGCGCGATCTGTTGCAGGGTGGCGTTGATGTCGTGGGTCTTGGTGGTCGTCATCGACTGCACCGAGATCGGATGGTCGCTGCCGACGCCCACCGTTCCGACCTGGATCTGCCGGGTTCGGCGACGCGGCGCGAGGACCGGGGGCGGACCCGCCGGCATGCCGAGCCCGATCGGTATCGCGGAGTCTGTGGACGCGTTCATCGTCGTATCACCTCAGGAGCCGGTTGTCGTCGCGGTGTCGGTGATCTCGGGCCGGGAGATCACCACGGATTGATGGGGTTGATGATGTCGGCGGTCAGGGTCAGCACCATGAAACCGCCCATGACGATCACCACGGCGTAGGTGATCGGCATCAGCTTGAAGTAGTCGACCGGCCCGCCGGGTGCACGGCCGAACCACCGCCGGACGGTGTTGCGCCCCTTCTCGTAGCCGACGATCGCCATGTGTCCGCCGTCGAGCGGAAGCAACGGGATGAGGTTGAACATGCCGAGGAAGAAGTTGATGGAGATCAGGAGAATCCAGAACATGTCCCAGAGTCCGCGTTCGACGGCCTGACCGCCGAGGACGGACGCCCCGTACACGCTCACCGGGGTGTCCAACGAACGCTCGCCGCCGGTGACCGCGGTCCAGAGCGCGCCGATCTTGGTCGGCAGGCTCAGCAACGCGTCCCAGGTCGCGCGGAACAGGTCGCCGGTGAACACCAGCGCGCCCGGCACGATGGTCAGCGCGTTGTAGTCCTTGACGGCCGGCGGGGCGTCGTAGGCGATGCCGACCATGTTGTAGGTCTGGGTCTCGACACTTCCGTCGGATCTGGTGGCGGTGACCGTGACCGGCTGCGGCGTCATCGTCGCGTCGAACTGCCGACCATCGCGTTCGACGGTGAGCACGATGGGACCGGTGCTCTCCCGGATGACGGGCGTCAGGTCTGCGGCCTTGTCGACGGGCGTGCCGTTGACGGCGACGATCTCGTCGCCGGGAAGCAATCCGGCCGCGGCGGCGGGTCCGGCGCCGGCACAGGGCGACTGCGTCTGCTTGTTGTCCTTGATCTCGATCGACGATGACACACAGTTGGTTTCGGCGACCCGCGCCGGCGTGGGAGGCGGACTGAGATCGGGCAGACCGAAACTCAGCCCGACGATGATGATCAGTACAAAACCGAGCAGGAAGTTCTGGGCCGGGCCGGCGAAGAGGACGACCAGACGCTTCCACGCCTTCTGCTTGTACATCGCCCGATCGCGTTCGTCGGCGGTGAGTTCCTCATGCGGAGTCATGCCGGCGATGTCGCAGAACCCACCGAACGGCAGTGCCTTGAAGCCGTACTCGGTCTCGCCGCGGCGGGTCGACCACAGCGTGGGACCGAAGCCGACGAAGTAGCGCCGGACCTTCATGCCCGTCGCCTGAGCCGCCCACATGTGGCCGCACTCGTGCCAGGCGACCGACAGCAGCAGTGTCACCGCGAACAGGATGACACCGATTGCGAAACTCACGTACCCACTCCATCCGGGCCCACCGTGTGTGGACCGCTTCCGACCAGGACCGCCGCGCGATCACGGGCCCACTGATCGGCTGCAAAGACCTCTTCCACACTACCCGGCGCCGATGACCACTGATCGGCCTCGGAGAGCACCTGCGCCACGATGTCGACGATGCGCGGAAACCGGATCGCACCGTCGAAGAACCCGGCGGCCGCGGCCTCGTTCGCGGCGTTGAACACCGCGGTCATGCTGCCGCCGCGAGTGCCGGCGGCGCGTGCCAGCTCTATGGCCGGGAACACCTCGTCGTCGACCGGCTCGAACGTCCATTGCGAGGCGGTCGAGAAGTCGCACGCCGACGACGACCCGGGCACCCGGTCGGGCCATCCGAGGGCGAGCGCGATCGGCAGTTTCATCGAGGGCGGCGACGCCTTCGCGATGGTCGCGCCGTCGACGAAGGTCACCATCGAATGGACGATCGACTGGGGATGCACCGTCACGTCGATGTGGTCGTAGTCCACGCCAAACAGCAGGTGGGCCTCGATGACCTCGAGCGCCTTGTTCACCAGCGTCGCCGAGTTCAGGGTGATCATCGGGCCCATCGACCACGTCGGGTGGCGGCCCGCCTGTTCCGGGGTGGCATCCTCGAGCTGCGCACGCGTCCAGCCCCGGAACGGGCCGCCCGACGCGGTCAGGACCAGGCGGTCGACCTCGGCGGCGGTACCCGCACGCAGGCACTGGGCGATCGCCGAGTGTTCGGAATCCACCGGCACGATCTGTCCCGGAGCCGCAGCGTCGAGCACCAGCGAGCCACCCGCGACCAGGGACTCCTTGTTCGCCAGTGCCAGGCGCGCCCCGGTGGCCAGTGCAGCAAGACTCGGCGCCAGGCCGATCGACCCGACCACCGCGTTGAGAATCACATCGGCCTCGGTCGAATCGATCAGCTCACACATGGCATCGGGGCCGGCCGCAACCGGCCCGCCGAGCCGGTCGGCGAGGTGCCCGGCAGCATCCTTGTCGGCCACGGCCAGTCGGGCGGGCGGGATCGAGAACTCGGCGGCCTGCTCGGCCAGCGCATCGAGGTTGGCTCCGCCGGCACCGAGGCCGACGACCTCGAAGCGGTCGGGATGTTCGCGGATCACCTCCAGCGCCTGCACACCGATCGAACCGGTCGAACCGAGAATGAGCACACGCGTAGGCACCCATCCATTCTGAACCACGGTTTTACGCGGGCGCGGCCGGATGCACCTTGCGCCAGTGTTCGGCGATGTCGATACGCCGGGTGATCCATACCCCTTCATGCGATTGCACGTGATCGAGGAAGCGTTCGAGCGCAGCCAGCCGGGCCGGACGTCCGACGAGCCGGCAGTGCAGACCGACCGAGAGCATCTTCGGTGCCCCGTCGGCGCCCTCGCGGTAGAGCACGTCGAACGCGTCGCGCAGATGGGCGAAGAACTGCTCGCCCGACGGAAACCCACCTGGCGAAGAGAACCGCATGTCGTTGGTGTCGAGCGTGTACGGGACCACGAGGTGATCGACGACGTCGGTGACCCCGTCGGCCTGCCGCGGCACCTTCACCCAGTAGGGCAGATCGTCGGCGTAGCTGTCGGAGTCGTAGACGAATCCACCCTGCTCGACGACGAGCCGGCGCGTGTTCGGCGAGTCCCGGCCGGTGTACCAGCCGAGCGGGCGTTCCCCGGTGATCTCGGTGAGAAGCGAGATCGCCGCCTGCATGTGCTCGGCCTCCACCCTCGCGTCGACCATCTGGTAGCTGAGCCAGCGGTAGCCATGACAGGCGATCTCGTCACCCCGCGCGACAAAGGCCGCGGCCACCTCCGGGTTGCGGGCCATCGCCTGCGCGACCGCGAAGATCGTCAGCGGCAGATCGCGTCGCGAGAACAGACGCAGGATGCGCCACACGCCCGCCCGGGAACCGTACTCGTACAGCGACTCCATGCTCATGTGCCGGTTCGGGAACGACTGCGCGCCGACCATCTCCGACAGGAACGTCTCGCTGCCCCGGTCGTTCTCGAGGACGTTGTTCTCCGAACCCTCCTCGTAGTTGAGGACGAATTGCACCGCGATTCGCGCGTCGCCGGGCCACTGCGGGTCAGGAGTGTGCTCGCCGTAGCCGACCATGTCGCGCGGATACCGTTCGGCTCGATAGTCGGCGAGGGATCGCGGGGACTGGAACATGGCCGAATTCTGTCATCGATCTCGACACGGCGCCTCGCCTGCGGCTCGGAGCCGGCTCGATCCGGCGGATCTCGACACGGCGCCTCGCCTGCGGGTAGGAGTTGGCTACCGCTATGCTGATCTCGCGAACTACTACCGATCGTCAGAGACCTGACGCGCAGCGAGGAGTCACCGTGGCAAGCACTGAGGTGGAGCACACCGACACCGTCGACACCGGCTGGGTTCGGGAACCCGCCGACGCTCCGTCCGCACGCTTCGGCTGGCACGGCCAGGCCACCAAGGCCTTCTACATCGCCGGCGTCATCTGCGCGCTGGCGCTCGTCGCCATGATCATCGGCAATCACCACGGCCACATCGAGGACATCTACCTCGTCGGCTTCGCGCTGCTGTTGCTGTTCTTCGTGATTCGCGGCCTGGTCATGAACCGCGGCAAGTGGTCCTAGGACCTCACTCCACTCAGCGCTCTTCGGCTGCGAGCTGACCGCACGCAGCCGCGATCTCCTGCCCACGGGTGTCGCGCACGGTGCAGGACACACCCTGCTCTTGCACGCGTCGCACGAACTCTCGCTCGACCGGTTTGGGACTGGCGTCCCATTCCGATCCGGGGGTCGGATTCAGCGGGATCAGATTCACATGCACCAATGACCCCAGGGCACGACGCAGCTTCTCCCCCAACATGTCTGCCCGCCACGGCTGGTCGTTGACGTCCCGGATCAGTGCGTATTCGATGGATACGCGGCGGCCGGTGGTGTCGGCGTAGTAGCGCGCAGCGTCGAGCACTTCCTGAACGGACCATCGGTTGTTGACCGGCACAAGCGTGTCGCGCAGCTCGTCGTCGGGTGTGTGCAGCGACACTGCGAGCGTCACCGAGAGGCCTTCGTCGGCAAGCCGCCGGATCGAGGGCGCGAGTCCGACGGTCGACACCGTGACCGAACGGGCCGAGATGCCGAGGCCTTCGGGTGACGGAGCGGTGATCTGCCGCACCGCGCTCACCACCCGCTTGTAGTTCGCCAGCGGCTCGCCCATACCCATGAACACGACGTTGGACAGGCGGCCCGGCTCGCCGAACTCGCCGTCGCGCAGCGATCTCGCAGCACATCGCACCTGGTCGACGATCTCCGCGGTCGAGAGATTGCGATCGAGGCCGCCCTGTCCGGTCGCACAGAACGGACACGCCATTCCACAGCCCGCCTGGCTCGAGATGCACAGCGTGTTGCGATCCGGGTAGCGCATCAACACGCTCTCCAGCAATGTGCCGTCGTGCAGTCGCCACAACGTCTTTCGGGTGCTGCCGTCGTCGCAGGAAATGTGGCGGACCGGGGTCAGCAGCGGCGGGAACAGCGCTTGACCGACCGAGGGACGCGCCGCGGCGGGCAGATCGGTCATCTCCGCGACGTCACCGTTGAGACGCCCGTAGTACTGGCGGGCCAGCTGGTTCGCGCGGAACTTGGGCAGACCCAACTCGGCGACGGCTGCCACCCGGGCCTGGGCGTCCAGGTCGGCGAAATGTGTCGGCGGCCGCCCTCTCTTGGGCGCGTCGAACACGAGTGGCAATGACGTCATGACGCCATTGTCGCATGTCATGATGAACCCATGACGACACGAGACCCCTCGCCCGGCCCCGACCCGCAGGCACCTGACGGGTCCGGCGTCCCTCCCCTGCCTGCGCCCGACGCCGAACACCAAGCGCTCCTCGACCAACGCGACCAGATCCGCAGCACCGTCACCGATGTCGAGCACACGCGGGCCAGGGCATCGTGGGTGGGTGTGATCGTCGGCACGATCGTCCTCGTCTTCCTTCTCATCTTCATCCTGCAGAACCTGGAGAGCCAGCAGATCAGCCTGATCTTCTGGGACGTCAACTTCCCGGTCGGCATCAGCCTGCTCATCGCGGCGATCGCGGGTGCGTTGATCGTCGCCCTGGTCGGTGGACTCCGGATGTTCCAGATGAGCCGGGCACTCAAGAAGGCCAAACGGATCGGGCCCGACGCCTGAAGTACCGTCGCCTCCGGGTGGGCGCAACTTCCCGCCCGCCTAGCGCCGGCTAGGTGCGAGCCCGCGCCCCTGGTGAGCTGACTGTGTCGTCTCACCAGCAGTAATCTTCGGATCAGTGACCCACCCGCCGCCTGCGGCGGCGATCGTGGAGGCAGGAAGAGCGTCGTCGGCGCGATCCGCCACAAAAGTAGGGGAAGAAACTTCTTCCCCTACCCTTGGAGTCCTCCCCCAGAGTTTCCTAGGGGACGACTACGAACCTCGGGGAAGAAACTCTTCCCCTAGATTTTGCGGGCACGACGATATCGTGTTTGCCCAGCTCAGCGGGGCCGGTCACCTAACCCCTCGGGTCAGAGCAGCGCGGTGAGCACAGCCCACACCACGAAAGCCGACGGCAGCAGCGAGTCGAGTCGGTCCATGATGCCGCCGTGGCCGGGCAGTAAAGTGCCCATGTCCTTGATGCCGAGGTCGCGTTTGACCTGGGATTCCACCAGGTCACCGAGGGTCGCACAGACCACCAGGACCGGCCCCAGGACAGCCCCGACCCACCAGTGGCTGTCCAGGAGGAACAGCACCGAGCACACGGCGCCGATCGTGCCCACCAGCAACGAGCCGACCAGGCCCTCCCAGGACTTCTTGGGACTGATCGCCGGTGCCATCGGGTGTTTGCCGAAGAGAACACCGGCCGCGTATCCGCCGACATCCGAGCAGACGACGACGATCATGAGGGTCGCGACCCGGGCGGCGCCATTGTCCTGCACCACGAGGTTGGCACCGAACGATGCCAGCAGCGGCAACCACGCCAGCACCAGGACCGATGCAGCAAGATCCTGCAGGTAGTTGTGCGGCGCATGCGAAAGGCCCTGCGAGAGCAGCTTCCACACCATGATGACCAGCAGCGTCGCTGCGAAGGCAGCGATCGCGCCGGTCTGTCCCCACGGCCACGACGACCAGATGATCGCCTGCCCACCGAGCAGCAACGGCCAGAACGCGACGTCGTAGCCGCCGGCGCGCAGGCGTTTGGTGACTTCCCAAGTGGCCACGAGGAAGGCCACTGCGACCAGGGGATACCAGATCAGCGGCGCGAACAGCAGGATCAGAATGATCGAGACACCGAGCGACATCCCGACGGCGATGGCCGCGGGCAGATCGCGGCCCGCCCGCGACTTGGGCTTCTCGGCCTGGGGCTTCTCAGACGTCGGTGGCGTTCCGGGGTCACCGCGTCGTTGCGGGGCCGCGCTCACACCTCGAGCAATTCGTTCTCTTTGTGCTTCACCAGTTCGTCGACCTGGTGCACATAGCCGGCCGTCGTCTTGTCGAGGTCCTTTTCGGCGCGGGTGACCTCGTCTTCGCCGGCCTCGCCGTCCTTCTGGATCCGCTTCAGTTCGTCCACCGCTTTCCGGCGCACGTTCCGGATGGCGACCTTGGCGTCTTCGCCCTTGGCCTTGGCCTGCTTGACCAGCTCGCGGCGACGATCCTCGGTCAGCTGGGGAATCGAGACGCGGATCAGGGTGCCGTCGTTGGTCGGATTGACCCCGAGATCGGAATTGCGGATCGAGGTCTCGATGTCGCGGAGGGTCGACGCCTCGTACGGCTTGATCACCACGAGTCGTGCTTCCGGTGTGTTGATCGACGCGACCTGCGTGATCGGCGTCATCGTGCCGTAATACTCGATGTTGACCTTGTTGAACATCGCCGGATTCGCGCGCCCGGTCCGGATGGAGCCCATGTCGTCCTTGGCGACCGACACCGCCTTCTCCATCTTCTCCTCGGCGTCCAGCAACGCGTCGTCGATCATGCTCGTCCCCGTTTCATTTCGTCTCAGGCCTGACTCGGATGTGGTGGTACTGGCCGCTCATGTGCTCACCAGGGTTCCGATCTGCTCGCCCGCGACGGCGCGAGCAATGTTTCCCTCTTGGAGCAAATTGAACACCAGGATCGGCATCTTGTTGTCCATACACAGACTGAACGCCGTCGCATCGGCGACCTTGAGTTCCTTGTCGAGAACTTCGCGGTGAGTGATCTCGCGGTACAGCGTCGCGTCGGGATCGGTCCGCGGATCGGAGCTGTACACGCCGTCGACCGCCTTGGCCATCAGCACGACCTCGGCCTTGATCTCCAGAGCGCGTTGCGCAGCGGTCGTGTCGGTGGAGAAGTAGGGCATGCCCATACCGGCTCCGAAAATCACGACGCGACCCTTCTCCAGATGCCGTTGGGCGCGCAGCGGCAGATATGGCTCGGCGACCTGCCCCATCGTGATCGCGGTCTGCACGCGCGTCGTGACCCCGCGCTTCTCGAGAAAGTCTTGCAGGGCAAGGCAGTTCATCACGGTGCCGAGCATGCCCATGTAGTCCGAACGCGACCGGTCGAGACCGCGCTGCTGCAATTCCGCACCGCGGAAGAAATTACCCCCACCGATGACCACGGCGACCTGCACGCCGCTTGCGACGACGTCGGCGATCTGGTCGGCGACCGTCGCCACGACATCGGGGTCGAGACCCACTTCGCCGCCGCCGAACATCTCGCCACCGAGCTTGAGCAGGACCCGGTGGAAACCCGCACGATCGGACTGCTGAACCTGGGGGCCTTCGCTCATCGATTTCCTCACTCGTCGGCGGTCATTTATCTGCAGATCATCTTAGGCGCCACCGCGTTGCGCTCGTGACACCCCGGCCGAGGTGAGCGTCCGCGATACGCAACGGCCCCGTGGCCACCGGGAACGGTGAACCACGGGGCCGTGACGGTGTCTACGTGATCAGGCCTGGCCGACCTCGAAGCGGACGAAACCGTTGACGGTCACACCGGCATCGTCGAGAAGCGCCTTGACGGTCTTCTTGGAATCCTGGACCGACGGCTGATCGAGCAGCACGACGTCCTTGTAGAACCCGTTGACCCGGCCCTCCACGATCTTCGGGAGTGCCTTCTCCGGCTTGCCTTCTTCCTTGGCGGTCTGCTCGGCGATGCGTCGCTCGTTCTCGACGACGTCGGCCGGCACCTCCTCGCGGGTGGCGTAACGCGCCTTCAGCGCGGCCACCTGCATGGCAGCACCGCGAGCGGCGTCCGCAGCAGCTTCGCCGTCACCGTCGTAGGAGACGAGCACGCCGACGGCCGGCGGCAGGTCCGACGCACGCTTGTGCAGGTAGACGGCGACAGGTCCGTCGTAGTAGGCGACGCGGCGCAGTTCGAGCTTCTCGCCGATCTTGGCCGAGAGCGCAGCCACCGCCTCGTCGACGGTTCCGCTGCCCAGCGCAGCCTTCTTCAGCTCGTCGACGTCGCTGGTCTTGGCGGCCGCGGCCGCCTCGACGATCTGGTCGGCGAGCGTCTGGAACTCGGCGTTCTTGGCGACGAAGTCGGTCTCCGAGTTGATCTCGATGAGCGCTCCGTCCTTGGCGGCGACGAGGCCCTCGGCAGTCGACCGCTCGGCGCGCTTGCCGACGTCCTTGGCACCCTTGATGCGCAGTTCCTCGACGGCCTTGTCGAAATCACCGTCGTTGTTCGCGAGTGCGTTCTTGCAGTCCAGCATTCCAGAGCCGGTGAGTTCGCGGAGACGCTTCACATCGGCTGCGGTGTAGTTCGCCATCGTTGGCGAGCCTCCTTCTTCACGAGTGTTGTCGAGATCTGCAGACATGAAGATCTCGGGGCCGGACGACCAGTGAGTCGTCCGGCCACGATCGACCTACTGTGCGGCGCTCGACTCGGTTGCGGCGTCGCCGGCCGGAGCTGCGGCCTGCGTCAGCAGTTCCTGCTCCCACTCGGCGAGCGGCTCGCCGCCACCGGCCTCCGGCTTGGAGTCGTCGGCGGACTGGCCGGCCCGTGCCTGCACGCCCTCGGCGACCGCCGACGCGACCACGCGGGTCAGCAGGGCAGCACTGCGGATCGCGTCGTCGTTGCCCGGGATCGGGTAGTCGACGAGATCGGGGTCGCAGTTGGTGTCGAGGATGGCGATGACGGGGATGTTGAGCTTGCGTGCCTCACCGACAGCAATGTGCTCCTTGTTGGTGTCCACCACCCAAACGGCGGATGGCACCTTGGCCATGTCCCGGATACCACCAAGGGTGCGCTCGAGCTTGTTCTTCTCACGCGTGAGCATGAGGATTTCCTTCTTGGTACGTCCCTCGAAGCCGCCGGTCTGCTCCATGGTCTCGAGTTCCTTCAGACGCTGCAGGCGCTTGTGGACGGTCGAGAAGTTGGTGAGCATGCCACCGAGCCAGCGCTGGTTCACATACGGCATACCGACGCGGGTGGCCTCGGCGGCGATGGACTCCTGCGCCTGCTTCTTGGTACCGACGAAGAGGATGGTGCCGCCGTGGGCGACGGTCTCCTTGACGAACTCGTACGCCTTGTCGATGTAGGTCAGCGTCTGCTGCAAGTCGATGATGTAGATGCCGTTGCGGTCGGTGAAGATGAACCGCTTCATCTTCGGATTCCAACGGCGGGTCTGATGCCCGAAGTGCGCGCCGCTGTCCAGCAGCTGCTTCATGGTCACAACAGCCATGAGTCGATTCCTTTGTGTGCAGTTGACATCGATCACCGGCGGTGATCGATCCTGGCGCCTGAGGCCGGTGAAACCCGCTCCGGAAATCCGGCCGGGACTGCTCACACGGCGTGCTCGCATCTCGCGATTCAGGCGCGCGAAGTCACCCCACGAAGTCGTTGACTACGACGCCGGTGAGGTGCGGCAACGAGTTTACGCCGGTCGAGGCCGCAAAACCAAAACGCCTCCACACGGATCCGAACCGGCCGCCGCGGCGTCGAACCTGTGTGAGCACACCACACCGCATCACCCTGTCGGCCTGGCTCGTGACGGCCGTCGTGGAGGTGGTGATCGCCGTCGTCCTGCTGTGGCTCGTGCCGGCCGCGGTCGCGGCGGGCCCCAGGCAGTATTCGGTTCCGTTGACGCCACGCCCGACGGTCGTACGCGGGTTCGACGCCCCCGAACACCGCTGGCAGGCCGGGCACCGAGGTGTCGATCTCGCCGCGACCACGGGGGCGCCGGTGCTCGCCGCAGGGGCCGGGTTGGTCCGTTTCGCCGGCGAGGTGGCCGGCCGTCCGGTGGTGTCGATCCAGCACCCCGACGGGGTGATCACCACCTACGAGCCTGTCACGCCGACCGTCTCACCGGGCGATCATGTCGGACGCGGCGACCCGATCGGGACCGTCCTCTCCGGCCATCCGGAATGCCCGGTCGCCGTGTGCCTGCACTGGGGCGCACGACTCGGAGCCGGTCGGACGGCGCGCTACCTCGATCCGCTCGGGTTGATCGGCGCGGTCCGGGTCCGGCTGAAACCGGTGCAGCCCGACTCGTGAGGGCAGTCCATCACGCCCGGGGATGCGCCTGCCTGTGCACCGCGCGCAGTCGTTCGACGCTGACGTGGGTGTAGATCTGCGTGGTGGCCAACGACGAATGGCCGAGCAACTCCTGCACGACCCGCAGGTCGGCGCCACCTTCGAGCAAGTGTGTCGCCGCGCTGTGGCGAAGGCCATGCGGACCCATTGCGGGCCCGCCTGCCGCCTCGACCGCCCGCGTGACCACCGTCCGCGCCATCCGCTGGTCCAGGCGGCCGCCACGGGCACCGAGCAGCAGCGCGCTACCGGAAGCCGGTCCGGCCAGCGACGGCCGGCCCAGCTGGAGCCACCGGCCAAGTGCCTGGTCGGCGGGCTCACCGTAGGGAACAGTGCGTTCCTTGTCGCCCTTGCCGATGACCCTCAGCACTCGTCGGTGGCGGTCGGCATCGTCGACGTCGAGTCCGCACAACTCGCCCACCCGGATACCACTTGCGTAGAGGAGCTCAAGGATCACTTTGTCCCGCAACGCAATCGGATCATCGTCGGGCCGGTCGACAGTTGTCGACGCAATGGCAGAATCCGCTTGGGCCGGCGCCAGGACACCCGGCAGGGTGCGATGCGCCTTGGGGGCACGCAGCCGCTGTGAGGGATCGTCGGCCAGCCAACCCTCTCGCGTGGCCCAGGCACAGAAGGTCTTCACCGACGACACCTGCCGCGCGATGGTCGTACGGGCCGCACCCCGACGGGTGTGCTCGGCGAGCCATGCCCGCAGGAGGTCGAGTCCGATGTCGGAGACCGCGACGCCGCGCGCACCGGCGAAGGCGATCAGGCCGCGCGCGTCACCCACGTACGCGCGCACGGTGTGTTCGCTTCGCCCCTTTTCCAGGCGCAGGTACTCCGCGAAATCATCAAGCACACCGACGAGACAACCCGGGGCTCCGCCGGCCCGCAAGCGCACACACCCGTCGTGACCCGATCGTGGCGGAGCCAGTGCCCTAGCCGCGCTTGGCGTCGGCGAGTTGCTGCGCTCCCCCGTCTTCGGCTTCACGCAACTGCGCCTTCCACTGACGGAACCCTTCTTCGGTCCGCCCTCGGCGCCAGTAGCCCGAGATCGAGGCGTTGGCGGCGCTCACCCCGCGTTCCTTGCGGATGTAGCCGCGCAGATTGTGCATGACGGCCTGCGCCTCACCGTGGATGAAGACCTGCGGCTCGCCGTCGAGCCACTGCGCCTCGCGGACGGCGGCGATCAGTGGAGCGTTGTCGCCGGCAAGTTCGTCACCGACCTCGCCGGCCGGGCCGCCCCGGTGCACCCACACCACCTCGGCTCCGGATGGCGCGGTGATCGGGAGCTCGTCCTCCGGCCCGGCGACCTCGATGAAGACCTTCGCGATGGCATCGCCGGGCAGGGCTTCGAGAGCCGCCGCCACCGCAGGCAACCCGGCCTCGTCGCAGGCGAGCAGATGCCAGGGCGCATCGGCCTTGGGCTGGTAGCCGCTGCCCGGGCCGAGGAATCGGACGGTCTCGCCGGGTTGAACTCGCGCCGCCCACGGGCCGGCAATGCCCTCGTCACCGTGTACGACGAAATCGACGGCGATTTCTCGCTGCGCGGCATCGATCGAGCGGACCGTGTAGGTACGCAGCACCGGTTGCTGCTCCGGTGGCAGCGTCTTGCGGAGCGCCTGAGGATCGAACGGTTCGGGGTATTCGACGCCCTCGGGAGTGAAGACGAGTTTCACGTACATGTCCGTGTCGGGCTTGCCCGACGACCCGATGGCGGGCTCGAAATCGTTGAATCCGTCGCCGCCGAGATATACCCGGACGAAATGCGGGCTGAGCCGCTCGGTCCGTTGGACCGTCATCGTGTTGACGCGCTTGGCCATCACACCTCCTGGTGGTAAGTCGCTGTCCAGCGTACGCGCGAAACACCGGCGACTTAGGCCCCCCTAACCTGTCGGGTTGCTGAGAGTCCTTGGTCAAGCGTCCAATCTGTGTAACGATCACACACAGTCGGGCGATTAAGTAGATTCATTACAAGATCCACACTGGTTAATATCTGTAGGCGGGCCGCCCGCCGGAGGTTTCAATGCCCGACGTCACAGCGCCGCGACGCGGCACACGCCTCGGCGCCCAGCGACTGAGCCCCGATGACTGGCTCTCCGCCGGAATGCGACTCCTGGTGGACGAAGGCATCGATGCGGTCAAGATCTCACGGTTGAGCTCGATGCTCGGTGTCACCAAGGGCAGCTTCTACTGGCATTTCGCCGACATCGCCGCCCTCAAGACCGCGCTCGCGCAGCGTTGCGCCGACTCGTACAGCTCGATTCTGACCCACCTCGACGATCTGTCGGCACGACCTCCGCGCGAGCGGCTGATCGCGATGAGCAAAATGATCGTCGAACCGCGACGCCGGCAGGCGCAGGCAGCGCTTGGACGGTGGGCCGAGGTCGACGAGATCATGGCGGAGTCAGTGAAGCACCTCGAAGAACGGGTCCATGCCGTCGTCACCGACGCGATGCGCGAACTCGGTTTCACCGACGACCAGGTGCATGCCCGCGCGTCGGCCCTGCACTATGCCGGAATCGGATACGTCCACGCACGCCGAGCGCCGGACCACTTCGCCGAGTTCACCGACGAACACGTGAGCATCGTCATCGATCTGCTGACCCGACCTTGATCCGACGAGTCGGGGGACCACCCGCGCAATCACTCACGCCAGACACCATCCACCACCATCGGCGGCCACCAGACCCGCGACGTCGAGAGCGGCCAACGCCGACCGCACGGCCGGCAGGTCGAGACCGGACGAGACGGCGATCTCCGCGAGCGTCACCGCTCCGCGACCGGGAATCGCGTCGTGCACCCGCTTCTGCTCGTCGCTGAGCCCGTCGGTGGGCCGGCCACGTCCTCCCGGCGCGTCGCCGTTCCCCTCGGGACGTACCAGCGCGATCACACCGTCGACGTCGTAGACCAGGGCAGCCTGCTGATCGGCGATCATGCGATGACATCCGACCGAGGTCGCCGACGTCACGGGTCCGGGAACCGCGCCCAACGGCCGCCCCAACTTTCGCGCCCAGGCCGCCGTGTTGGCCGCGCCCGACCGTCGCCCCGCCTCTACGACGACCGTCGCGCCCGAGAGCGCTGCCACCAACCGATTGCGGGTCAGAAAGCGGTGCTTCGCAGCGGTCGTCCCCGGCGGATACTCGCTGATCACCGCACCGACTCGAGCGATCTCTCGCAGCAACTGCGTATGCGCCGCGGGATAGTCGCGGTCGATGCCACACGCCATCACGGCCACGGTCTGCCCGGCCGACCCCAGAGCAGCCCGGTGCGCGACACCGTCGACGCCGAAAGCACCCCCGGATACGATGGCAAAACCGTTGCTACACAGTCCCGATGCCAGAGTCGCGGTCACATGCTCTCCGTACGACGACGCCGCACGCGACCCGACGAGCGCCACGGATGCCAGAGTCAAGTCATCGAGCCGCATCGGCCCCCGAACCCAGAGTGCCAGCGGCACACCACCTCTCGCCGCCGTATCAGCAGTCGCCAAGGACAATAGTGCGTATCCGGGCCACTCGTCGTCATCGGGGGTCACGAGGCGGGCGCCGATCCGCTGTGCATCGTCGAGGTCGGCGCGGGATCGATCGACGTCCGCGCGCGACTCGGTTGCGAGCAAGGCCGCGTCGTGGCCCGACGGCACCGACCGCTTGCGGATGGCGTGCGCCGCATCGAGCACTCCGAGGGCCTCGACGAGGTCGATCACCGGAGCCGACGGTGGCTCGGCGACCCGCGCAAGGTACGCCCAGGCTGCCCGCCCGGCCTCGTCGACGATCACCAGCTCGCTCCCCGGTCGCGGAACATGAGTGCCTGCGCCACATCGTCTTCGGTGGGCGAATCGTCTCCGCGCAGATCGCACAGGGTCCACCCGAGGCGCAATGCGCGATCCGCACCGCGTGCCGTCACCCGTCCGTCCCGCAGGAACAGTTCGATGGGTCGCAGAGCCGCCGGCGACAGACGGAATTGTTGACGCAGAGCCGAACCCGGCACCTCGGCGTTGGTGAGCCAACCATGCCCGCGCCAGCGATCGGCCGCAGCCGCCCGCGCCGCGGCCACCCGATTCCGCATGATGTCGGACGCCTCGCCGATCGTGGTCATCAGGGCGGTGTTGCCCGGCGGATCCATCCGGACCCGGATGTCGATGCGGTCCATCAGTGGACCGGACAGTTTGCCCAGGTACCGGCGGCGGACGAGGGCCGAGCAGACACAATCGACGTCGTGCGCAGGCGCGCACGGGCACGGGTTGGCCGCCATGATCAGCTGAAAGCGCGCCGGATAGCTCGCCACTCCGTCCCGACGCGACACTCGAACCTCCCCTTCTTCGAGCGGTTGCCGCAAGGAATCGAGCACCTTGGGGCCCATCTCGGCACACTCGTCGAGAAACAACACTCCGCGATGCGCGCGGGACACCGCACCGGGCCGCGCCATACCGGTACCGCCGCCGAGTAGGGCGGTGACCGAGGTGCTGTGGTGCGGCGCGATGAACGGTGCCTCCACGATCAACGGGTGCCCCGGGCGCAACGTTCCGGCAATCGAATGGATCGCGGTCACTTCCAGGGACTCCTCTTCACCGAGGGGCGGCAGAATTCCCGGCAGTCGACGTGCGAGCATCGTCTTTCCGATTCCCGGAGGTCCGGTCATCAGAACGTGATGGGCTCCCGCAGCGGCGATTTCGAGTGCATGCCGCGCCTGGACCTGCCCGACCACATCGGCCATGTCCGGAATGTCCGGCGGCGGGGCACATTCGCCACTGCCGACGGTGTCGAGCACATGATCTCCGTCGAGCCACCTCGCCACCTCCGAAAGGCTGTCCGCACCGCCGATGTCCAGGCCACTGACCAACGTCGCCTCTGCCACGTTGGGGCGAGGCACCACCGCATGGGTGAACCCGGCAGCCCGTGCCTTCACGAGAGCCGGCAAGACCCCGCGCACCGGCCGCAGCCGTCCGTCGAGGCCGAGCTCACCCAGGAACACCGTGTGCCGTATCCGCGTCGTCGCCACCTGCTCGGTGGCGGCCAGAATCGCCAGGGCAATCCCCAGGTCGAAGGACGACCCCGACTTCGGAAGGTCCGCGGGCGCCAACGCCACCGTCACCTTCAGATCGGGAAAGGTGAACTTGGAGTTGGTGATCGCGGGCCGGACCCGATCCTTGGCCTCGCGCAGCGCGGCGTCGACGTGACCGTGAATCGTGAAGCCGGGCAAACCCTGACCCGAGTTGGCCTGGATCTCGATGCCGGTGGCCGCAAAGGCGTTGAGCGCCACCGAATAGGTGTGGCCGAATCCCATCTGCCGCATGGCGATCAGGCGAAGACGCCGCGATGATGGCGGACCGCGGCGGCCGCGGTGTCCTCCGGATCGCGCGGATCGAGTTGGATCGATATCACGTCGAATCGGATCTGCTCCCACCCGTGACCGTTCTCGGCCAGCCACATCCGGATGAGTCGCCGCATCCGGGACAGCTTCTGCGGTGTCACCGCGGCCACCGGATCGGTGTAGGTCCGGCTCGCGCGGGTCTTGACCTCGACGACCACCAGCACCCGACCCTGCGCCGCGATCAGGTCGAGTTCGCCATAGCGGTTGCGCCAGTTGCGATCCAGCACCCGCCACCCGCGTGCGGTGACGAACTCGGCGGCCACATCCTCGCCGATCCGACCCACAAGTCGGCGGCGATCATTGCGACCTCTAGGGCGTTGCGGTGCGACGTCTTCTGTCATGCACCAGATCCTGACCGACCGATCGGCATGGATCGGCCAGGGTGACCCCACGGTGCATCGAACTGTGGATTCAGGCCGGACTGTTAACAGCCTCCACGGTCGCCGACGGAACGCGACCCTTCCTCACGGCTCGTCGGGCAATCGCAGTTCGGGCTTCTCGAGTTCCTCGATGTTGACGTCCTTGAAAGTGATCACCCGAACCTGCTTGACGAACCGCGCCGGGCGGTACATGTCCCACACCCAGGCGTCGCTCAGCCGCAGTTCGAAATAGATCTCACCGTCGGTGTTGCGCGGAACCATGTCCACCGCGTTCGCGAGGTAGAAGCGCCGCTCGGTCTCGACCACATAGGTGAACTGGCCGACGATGTCCTTGTACTCGCGGTACAGGGAGAGTTCCATCTCGGTTTCGTACTTCTCGAGATCCTCAGCACTCATCCTGTAAGCCTATCTCCCTGCACTGCACCGCCCGCGATCACTCGGGACGCAACATTACGGTAGGACATCCGGTGCTGCGGCGACGGTCCGGCAACGTCGATGCAGGCCATGTGGTGTGCGGTGCTGTATCCCTTGTGCACCGCGAAGTCGTAACCCGGAAGCTCGGTGTCCATCGCCACCATGATGCGGTCGCGGGTCACCTTGGCGATGATGCTCGCGGCCGCTATGCACGCAGCCGAGCCGTCGCCGCCGATCACCGGAAGCGACGGTGCAGTGAGCCCCGGCACCGCGAATCCGTCGGAGAGAACGTAGCCGGGCGTCACCTCGAGGGCGGCGACGGCACGACGCATGCCTTCGATGTTGGCCACGTGAATACCGATCCGGTCGATCTCTGCGGCGTCGATGATCACTGCGCTCCAACTGTGCGCATAGCGGGTCACCGCGCGGTACAACGTCTCCCGGGTGCGCTCGGTGAGACGTTTGGAATCGTCGAGATCTGCCAGGGAGGCGAGCTGGGTGGGTTTGAGAACGCAGGCGGCCACCACGAGCGGTCCAGCGCATGCGCCCCGACCGGCCTCGTCGACGCCGGCCACCGGTCCGAGTCCGTTGCGGTACAGCGCGAACTCGAAGGTCCGCAGGGCAGCGGCCCGACGAATCGGGAAACGGGGCGGCCAGCGATTCATCGAACCCTCACTGCTGAGGGTTGATCGCGTCGACACCACCGATCCGCGAGAACGGATAAATGATGAACCGGACCTTGCCGCGGATGTCGCCGACCGGCACGGTGCCGTGGTACTGGTCCTCCATGTGGTAGCGCGAGTCCGCCGAGTTGCCCCGGTTGTCGCCCATCACCCACACATTGCCGTCGGGCACCGTCACCGGCCCGAAGTCCTCGCCATAGCAGGGCACCGGCTTGCCATCGGGCCCCTGGATGCCAGGATTCTGCGCTTGGAGCTCTTGATTGATGTACGGCTCGTGCAGTGGTTTGCCGTTGACCTTGACGCCGACACCCTCGGCGTTGTGGCATTCCACGGTTTGACCACCGACGGCGATCACCCGCTTCACGAGATTGTTCTCGTCCGGTGGCGCAAACCCGAACCAGGACAGACCGTCCTGGAACCGCTTGATCACCGGGTTGGTCGAGCGAGGTGATATCCAACTGCCCGACCATGACTCGGAAGGTGCCTTGAAGACGACGACGTCGCCCGGTTCGGGATCGCCGAACCGATAGGTCATCTTGTCGATGACGATGCGATCGTTGGTGCAGCCCTCACAACCGATGAGGGTCTCCTCCATCGACTCCGACGGGATCACGTACTGACGGCCGACGAAGGTCTGGAGCACCCAGGTGAGCAGCAGCACGCACGCGATGATGATCGCGACCTCGCGCAGGAATGATCCCGACTTGCCCGACTTCTTCTCGTCGTCGTCGGTGTCACTCTTCAGGCGCCACGGACGCTTCTCGCCTGCTTCGGCGTCCGGATCGGCGGCGGCGTTCGCCGCAGAGTTGTCCGGATCGATGCGCGTCGGTTCGGCGTCGGCAGTGACATCATCTCGAACCGGGTCGGGGTTGGTCCCGTCGTCGTCTGTGCTGTGCGTGTCGGCCACGTCGTCAGGTTAGACGCGTCAGCGCTTTTCCTTGATCTTGGCTGCCTTGCCGCGCAGATCGCGCAGGTAGTAGAGCTTCGCACGACGCACGTCACCGCGGGTGACGACATCGATCTTCGCGATGTTGGGGCTGTGCACCGGGAAGGTACGCTCCACGCCCACACCGAAGGACACCTTGCGCACGGTGAAGGTCTCGCGCACGCCGCCGCCCTGGCGCCGGATCACGACGCCCTTGAACACCTGCACGCGCTCCTTGCTGCCCTCGATCACCTTGACGTGAACGTCGAGGGTGTCGCCGGGGGCGAAGTCGGGGATGTCGTCGCGCAGCGACTGCTTGTCGAGGAAGTCAAGGGTGTTCATTGGTCGTGGTCCTGTTCTGGCGTGAACGATGAGTAGAGGAACCTGGCGGTCCATGCTGAGATGGGCTCGACCGATTCGTGCTCCGAGTCGTGTGGTGCGCTGGGCAGTGTCCGCGCATGCGGTACCTGCGTCAGGCAACCCGACTATTGTGCCAGAGGAACCCGCCTCCGACGAAATCGCCGAGACGGCAACCAGCTCGACCACATGCACTATGCACTCGACTGGGCCGGCTCGTATCGATTCCCGCAGTTCAGAGGGCTGTCAACGAACTCTTCGGATCATCGACCCACCGGCCGTGTCCGCGACAACCGGTGCCTTCATGTTTCCGCAGTTCAGGAGGCCGAAAGCAGTACTCTTCGAGTCAGCGACCCACCCGCCGCCTGCGGCGGCGATCGTGGAGGCGGGAAGAGCGCGGTCTCGTCGTAGAAACCGCATTCGTGGCCAGAAACCGCCAGTTTGGCCGGAAACCGCTGGTGCGCACCGGGTTTCTCACCAGACACGCGGTTTCTGAAATCGCGACACGCCGACAATTCGCCTCAGCGGCGGACACTTCCCACTCAAGGGGTGCTGGCGACATCTGCGCGCGTGTCTCCCATCTGCGCGCGATGCTGCAGTTGCGAGCACATGGGAGAAACGCGAGCACCTTCATCGTCGCGCCCGCGACCGCTTATCGACCCGTTCCACGGAACGCGCCACACGCTCCCGGCACCCGCAGAAAGTAGGGGAAGAAACTTCGTCCCCTACCCTCAGAGTCCTCCCCTACAAATTTCTCGGGGACGACTCCGAACCCCGGGAAAGAAACTCTTCCCCTAGATTTTGCGAGCACGACTCCGACGTATTTGCCCAGGTCAGCGCGCCCGGTCACCGAACTCTCTTCGAGTCAGTCAGTCAGGGCCGACAATCGCGACGTCCGCGGCACGCAGAGCGGAGACGACACCAGGCGCCATCGGCGTCGCCGACGCGACCGCCCGAGGGGTGGTACCGGTTCGCTGCATGTGATCGACGACGGCGAGTTCCGGCGCGCGCCCGTCCGCGGTCAGCGCCTCGTCGTCGGCGAGCGTCATCCCCCGCCGCTGGTAGGGCTGCGGATCGTTGGTGCCGACCACCACCACTCGGCGGCCCCGATCAGAGACCCCCAGACCGACGGCGGTGCGCAGCCAGCCGCCGACGCCGGCCGCCACCGACGCACCGAGCCGTTCCGCACGGCGCCGCAGCCACACGAGGTCCGTCGTCTCGAGATCCTCCGAGGACACAGCTGTGTTCGACGTGCCGCTCGCCGCACGTCCAGCCGCGACACCGGCTCCCAGCGCGCCCAGCGCCCCCATCGGAGCGAACGGCATCATCCCGCTCGTCGCCGCCGCCGGCACGGTGTCGAGGGCACCCGGCTCGTGCTTGCCGGCCGCGTCGGCACGGTCGGTGTAGTCGTCGCCGGCCGCGGTCAACGCCAGCCGGCCCGAACTTGCCGCCACCACCCGCGCCGAATCGTCACCGAGGATCGCGAGCAACTCGGCGCGCCGAACATCGCGATCGGTGATCGCCGCGATCGCCGACACCGCACGGCGTGTGTCGGCCACCACGTCGGCGAAGCGGTCCAGCCGACCTGCCATCACATCGAGCCGGTCGGCCGTGGCGCCGGTTCCGGTATCCGCCCCGACGATTCGATGCAATCCGAGGTCGACATTCTCGGCGAACACTCCCCTGCCGTGTGCGTACTCGGATCGTGCTCGCTCGATGTCACCTCCGATCTGCCGAATGTGGTCGGCAAGGCCGCGGCAGCGCAGCGCCTGGGTGCGCAACGCCTCCTCGTCGGCACTCGGCCACGAACCGGGTAGCAGATCCTCGGCATAGGTCGGCGCATCCCAGACCTCGCTCGACACGTCAGCCGCACCCTGGTTCACGATCCGCTGCAGCTCTGGTTCGTCGGGCGCAGGCCGCGTCGGAGCCCGTCGTCCGTTGCAGCAATCGCGTCGGCGCCGTCGGCCACCGATGTCAGATGGTCGTGCGCTTGGCCGCAGAGTTCCGCCAGCGACGACGATGCCGCGTCGGTACAGGACACGAAGCCACGACGAAACGCCTGCGCCGCATCCCCGACGCCGAGCGCCGAGTCGACGTCGGTGAGCAACGCCGCGAGGTCGGCAGCCACCGACTCCAATGCGTGGTGAGCGGTGGACAGCCGATCGGTCAGCTCCGCCATCGCCGCGGCATCCATCGAGACGGCATCCGCAGACACCCCATTCATCCCCACAGGTTCAGTCATTATCGCTGTCCCGCAACAGTTCTCGAAGGTCAGCAAGAGTCGGCTGCGGCGCCGCAGCAGCTTCGAGAATGGCGGCCCGCCGCGTCCGAAGGGCTTCGTCGGCCTGGCCGGCGAGGTCGGTCAGAAGTGTCGAGAGCGCGTCGGCACGGTACCGGCGCAGGGCGATCGGCTCGATGGAGATGTCCACCGGCAGGCCACGCGCATTGACGGTCACCGACACCAACCGGTCGGCACTGACTGCGCGAGAGGTCAACTCGGCCAACGACGATCGGGCGCGGTCGAGTTCGGTCCGCTGGCGCTCGAGTTCGGTGAGCATCACCGAGTAGCTATCGGTATCGATGACCACGCCCCCTCGTGCTTCCGACCGGACCCCCACAGAGCAGTACCCGACGATCGTAGCCGCAACCGGCCGGTTCGATCAGGATTCGTTCACATCGTCCGGTCGAGGCTCGGTGAAACCGCCATCCGGCCGAGCGAAGCCGCCATCGAGCAGATCGGGTCGCCGTCGCCGGGTGCGGTCCAACGCCTGCTCACGACGCCACGCGTCGACGCGAGCATGATCGCCACTGAGCAACACCGACGGCACCGCGAGTCCGCGCCACGTCTCGGGACGGGTGTAACTGGGGCCTTCGAGCAGCCCGTCGGAGAATGAATCCTCTTGGTGCGACCTCGGATTGCCGAGCACGCCGGGTAGCAACCGAACGGTGGCCTCGATCATGGCCATGGCGGCCACTTCCCCACCGATGAGGACGAAGTCGCCGAGCGACACCTCTTCGACCCGGACCCGCGTGGCCGCGTCGTCGAACACGCGCTGGTCGATTCCCTCGTATCGACCGCACGCGAACACCACGTGCGACTCGGTGCTCCACCGCGCGGCTGTCGCCTGAGTGAACGGCATGCCTGCCGGCGTGGGCACCACGAGCAGCGCGTCGTCCGGGCACACGCTGTCCAGGCACGGCCCCCAGACGTCGGGCTTCATCACCATCCCCGGACCGCCGCCGTAGGGCGAGTCGTCGACGCTGCGATGGACGTCGTGCGTCCAGTCCCGCAGGTCGTGCACTGCAACGTCGATCCGGCCCGCATCTATTGCCTTGCCCAGCAAGGCAAATCGCAGCGGATCGAGGTATTCGGGGAAAATCGAGACGACGTCGATCTGCATGTCACTCGACCTCGTCCAGGAGCCCGTCCGGCGGATCGATGACGATCGATTCCCGGGTCACGGTGGGCACGATCTGCCGCACGAACGGTACCAACACTTCGCGACCGTCTTCGGTTCGCACAGAGAGCAACTCGCCGCCGGGCAGATGCAACACCGACTCCACCACCCCGACCGCCGCGCCGTCGACGGTCGACACCGCGACGCCCTCGAGTTCGTGGTCGTAGAACTCGTCGGGGTCGTCCGACGGCTCCGCCTCGCTGCTGTCGATGAGGAACAGCACGCCGCGCATCCCGTCCGCCGCAGTACGATCCGACACTTCGGCAAGTGACAGCAACAGCCGCCCGGAATGTTCCCGGGCGGCTGTCACGGTGAAGTCGCGATCTCCGGCGCCCTTGGGGAGCCGTCCGCGCAGGACGGCACCCGGGGCAAACCGGCGATCCGGATCGTCGGTGCGAATGTCGACGACGACCTCTCCGCGCACACCGTGCGACTTGACGACACGGCCGACGACGAGGTCCATCGCTGTTCTGGTCGGCTCAGCGATCGGTGTCGACGATGTCGACTCGCATCCCCTTGCCGCCGATGCCGGCGACGAGGGTCCGCAGTGCGGTGGCCGTACGGCCGTTGCGGCCGATGACCTTGCCGAGATCCTCGGGGTTCACGTGAACCTCGACGAGGCGTCCCCGGCGACCGGTCACGAGGTCGACGCAGACGTCGTCGGGATTGGCGACGATGCCGCGCACCAGGTGCTCGACGGCGTCGGCGACAACTGCACTCACGCGCCGGCCTCGGCGGCGGGTGCTTCCTCGGCGGCCGGGGCGTCGGCGGCGGCCTCGTCGTCCTTCTTGGCGGCCTTCTTCTTCGGGGTGGTGGCCTCGGCGACCGGCTCGCTGTCGGCAGCCGCGAGTGCGGCGTTGAACAGGTCCAGCTTGGACGGCTTGGCCTCGGCGGTCTTCAGGGTGCCCTCGGCGCCCGGCAGGCCCTTGAACTTCTGCCAGTCACCGGTGACCTTGAGGATCGCGGCGACGGGTTCGGTCGGCTGCGCACCGACACCCAGCCAGTACTGCGCGCGCTCGGAGTCGACCTCGATCAGGCTCGGCTCTTCCTTGGGGTGGTACTTGCCGATGGTCTCGATCACCCGGCCGTTGCGGCGGGTCCGAGCGTCGGCGACGACGATGCGGTACTGCGGGTTGCGGATCTTGCCGAGCCGCGTGAGCTTGATCTTGACAGCCATGTGTTGCCTCTTTCAGTGGTCACTGCGCAATTCAGCGGCCCGCCCGGTGTGACGGGCCCGGTTTTGCGATCTGTTCTGGTGTGACCGTCGGTCGGCGCGTGACCGGATCCGACGAACCAGCACGCAATTGTGCCAGATCGGGACCCTGCAACAGAAATCCGCCCCAGAAGCAGAATCCGACGCAGACGACCCGATCGGCGCCACCGTGTCGCGTCGGCATGTGGTCACCCACCCCGCGAAGGGAGACCACATGCCCACGACCCACCCCGAGAATGCGTCGCACAGAGAATGACGGCGATTGGGGCGACCGCCGGGTGCAACGTCACGGCTATCTTACCGACCAGTAAGTACGGGCCCCAAGACCTCTCCCAGTGGAATTGGTCACACGAGCGCCAGGCCCGAACAGACGACAGCGGTCGGATGGCGGAGAACGGCGAGGTCGTCGCACGGGTCCTCCGGCAGAACCAGGAAATCGGCTCGATCCCCGTCGCCCAGGGCGCCGGCACCCAGCCAGGCACGAGGGGCGGTGGTCGCGGCCGCCAGCGCGTCGGCGGGCCCCATGCCGACGGTGGCGAGGCGTTCGATCTCGTCGACGATGCGGCCGTGCTCGACGAACCCGCCCGCATCGGTGCCGGCGAACATCGTCACACCCGCCTCCCGGGCCGCGGCGAAGACGTCGGTGGCGGTCGCGTGCAGGGCACGCATGTGGGCGCCGTAGGTCGGGAAGCGGTCGGCTCCCGCGGCGATCTGCGGGAAGTTGTCCACCTGAATCAGCGTGGGCACCAGCGCAATTGAACGGTTCACCATCCGATCGAGGAGGTCGGGGGTGAGACCGGTGCCGTGTTCGATGCAGTCCACGCCGACGTCGATGAGGTCGACGAGGGCGTCGGTGCCGAACACGTGTGCGGTGATGCGTGCGCCGTGTTCATGTGCGGTCGACACCGCAGCGGCGAGCTGATCGCGATCCCACAACGGCGCGAGGTCGCCGGCGTCGCGATCGATCCAGTCCCCGACCAGCTTCACCCAGCCGTCCCCCGCCTGCGCCTGCCGGGCGACCTCGGCGGGCAGGTCGTCGGGGTCGTCGAGGTCGACGCCGTAGTCGCGCAGGTATCGCTTGGGCCGCGCGATGTGCTTGCCGGAACGAATGAACCGCGGACACGCCGGGTCGTCGTCGAGTGCATGGGTGTCCAGCGGCGAGCCGACCTCGCGGATGAGCAGGGTGCCGGCCCGTGCATCGGCGTAGGCGTATTGGCGGGCCTGTTCGATGGTGACGCCGAGACCCGGTGCGATGCCGACGTGGTTGTGCGCGTCGACCAGACCGGGGACGATCCATCCGCCGTCGGCAACCGTGTCCGAGCCGGGCACCTCGCTGTGGGTGATGGTGTCGCCGACCACCCAGAATTCGATCGGTTCCCCGGTGAAGGGGTCCCGTCCGCGGTAGTGCCCGGGCGACGCCATCGTCGGGCTATTTCTTCTTGGGCTGCTGGAACTGGGAGACGTCGATGCCTTCGAGTCCGGGCGGCAACTGATCGAGACCCGCGGGCATTCCCGACAGGTCCGGGAATCCACCCGGCATGCCCGGGAACCCGCCACGCACCTTCGGCGGCGTCGGGCCGCGGCCCTTCCCCTTCTTGCCCTTGCCCTTCTTGCGGTTGGACTTGCGGCCCACACCGCCCATGCCCATGCGCCCCGACATCTGGGCCATCATCTTGCGGGCCTCGAAGAAGCGGTCGACGAGCTGGTTGACCTCGCTGACGGTCACGCCGGAGCCGTTGGCGATGCGCAGGCGCCGGGAGGCGTTGATGATCTTGGGATTGTCGCGTTCGGCGGGGGTCATGCCCCGGATGATCGCCTGCACGCGGTCGAGCTGTTTGTCGTCGACCTGCGCGAGCGCATCCTTCATCTGCCCGGCACCCGGGAGCATTCCGAGGATGTTGCCGATGGGGCCCATCTTCCGGATCATCAGCATCTGCTCGAGGAAGTCCTCGAGGGTCAGCTCACCCTGCGAGATCTTGGCGGCGGCGGCCTCGGCCTGCTGGGCGTCCCAGTGCTGCTCGGCCTGCTCGATGAGGCTGAGCACATCGCCCATGCCGAGGATCCGGCTGGCCATCCGGTCGGGGTGGAAGACGTCGAAGTCCTCGAGCTTCTCGCCCGACGACGCGAACATGATGGGGCGTCCGGTCACCTCGCGCACCGAGAGGGCGGCACCACCACGGGCGTCGCCATCGAGCTTGGTGAGCACGACGCCGGTGAATCCGACACCGCTCTGGAAAGCCTCTGCGGTGGTCACCGCGTCCTGACCGATCATGGCGTCGACGACGAAGAGCACCTCGTCGGGACGCGTCGCATCGCGGATGTCGGCTGCCTGCCGCATCAGCTCTTCGTCGATGCCGAGACGGCCGGCGGTGTCGATGATCACCACGTCGTAGTGCTGCCTGCGGGCCTCCTCGACACCGGCCTGAGCGACCGCCACCGGGTCACCCGAGCTGACGCCGAGCGTGCCTTCGCCGCCGATGCTGGTGCCCGGATGTGGCGCGTAGACCGGCACCCCGGCACGTTCGCCGACGATCTGCAGCTGCGAGACCGCCCCCGGACGCTGCAGGTCACAGGCCACCAGGATCGGGGTGTGCCCCTGTTGGGTGAGCCAGTTGCCGAGCTTGCCGGCCAGTGTCGTCTTACCGGCACCCTGCAGGCCTGCAAGCATGATGACGGTCGGCGGCGTCTTGGCGTAGGTGACCCGCCGGGTCTCGCCGCCGAGGATCCCGATGAGTTCCTCGTTGACGATCTTGACGACCTGCTGAGCCGGATTGAGCGCCGCGGACACCTCCGCGCCCTTGGCACGTTCCTTGATCCGCGCGATGAAGGCACGCACCACCGGCAACGACACGTCCGCCTCGAGCAGCGCCAGACGGATCTCGCGACAGGTGCGGTCGATGTCGGCGTCGGACAGGCGTCCCTTGCCGCGCAGATCCTTGAGCGCACCGGTCAACCGATCGGAGAGGGAATCGAACATTCACCCATCTTCCCATGGCTGCCGGGCGTTCAGCTGATCGGCACTCCCGATCGGCCGGTGCCGCTGTAACTCTGCGGGCCACCGTCCTCGTCGTCCTCGTCACGCGGTTGCGGTGGCGGGCACACTGCGAGCACCGCGTCCGCCAGCGCCGTTCGGGACTCTTCGGTGTCGGTCGAGAGCCGCACGTTGAAGGTGTCCACCACAGTCGCACCGAGGGTCGCCACCTTTGCCCAGCGCACATCGGCCCCATGTTGTTCGAGGACCGCGCTCACCCGGCTCAGTAATCCGATGCGATCGTCGGTACGCACTTCGAGCATCGCCTCGCCGGCCGGCGCATCGACCCACGACACCCGGGGTGGTGCGACCGCGAACAGAGCAGGCACCGCGTTCTTGGAGTTGCCCGCACCCTCGCCGGCCGGGTCGGTGCTGCCCGACGACGCACCGACGGCGGCCCCGCCCGGACCCGCGGCGACGGTTCCGATGGTGGGGATCGGGGACTCCCGTTCGCGTGCGTCGAGCCGGGCCAGCACGTCGATCTTGCCCTCGACGGCAGCAATGAGCTGCTGCCGGATGAGGCCGGCCTCCGGCGGGGAGCCGAAAAGCGGCACCACCACGAACGTGTTGATCGCGCGACCGTCGTGTCCTTGGACCGTCGCCGAATGCGATCGGAGTCCGTTGAGTGCCAGCACGCCCGCCATCTTCGACAGGAGCCCCGGCTGATCCGGCGCCACCATCGCGATGTGGTGCGTGTGCCCCTCCGCCGGAACCAACTGCACTGCGAATTCGGCACTTTCGGCGAGTTCGAGCAATTCCGGGGTGAGCGGCTCGACGGTCGGGAGTTCACCGCCGTCGATCAACCGCATCGACCGCCGGACCAGGTCGTTGATCAGCGACGCCTTCCACTCCCCCCAGACGCCCGGTCCGGTCGCCTTGGAATCCGCTTCCGCCAACGCAGACAACAACTCCAAGAGCACGCGATTGTGTCCGAGGGTCTCGACCACTTGCTCGGCGGTCGCCGGATCATCGAGGTCACGGCGAGTGGCCACCGCCGGCAGCAGCAGATGATGGCGCACCATGGCGGAGAGGACCTCGACATCCTGCGGCCACAGCCCGACGCGGTTACCGACCTGGATCGCGAGTTCGGCTCCCACGATGCTGTGGTCGGCCCCGCGCCCCTTGCCGAGGTCGTGGATGAGCGCACCGAGCACCAACAGATCCGGGCGGGACACGCGCGTCGTCATCTGACTTGCGTACGCCGCCGTCTCCACGAGATGACGGTCCACCGTCCACGTGTGGATGGCGTCGCGCGGCGGAAGGTCGCGCACCGCACCCCATTCCGGCAACAACCTGCCCCACAGGCCGGTCCGGTCCAGTGCCTCGATCGGGTCGACCATGTGACTGCCGGAGCTGAGCAGCACCAACAGATCCGACAATGCCTCCGCAGGCCACGGTTCGCGCAGTTCGGGCGCGTAGTCGGCCAGGCGACTGAGCGTCGAGGCACTGATCGGCAGGCCGGTGCGCGCCGAGGAGGACGCCACACGCAGGATCAGGCCGGGGTCTTTGCTGGGAATAGCGTTGCGCGCCAACACGATCTCGCCGTTGTGCTCGACCACACCCTCGTCGAGGGGCCGGCGGATGGGTGATCGTCGAAGCTTCGCGAGTCCGCGCCGCGGGAGCGCATTACCGGCGGTACGTAGCCCGACATCGATCGAATAGCTGATGGTGCGCGCGGAATCGCTGATCACTCGGGCGAGGTCGAAGCGGTCGCCGATACGCAGCGCCGCTCCGATCTCGTCGGCGTCCTGCGCCTGGACCTGCTCGCGCGGGCGGCCGGCGATCCGATGCAGTTCGGTGCGGATGTCCAGCAACTTCGCGTACGCGAGCTGTGGCCCGGCGCCCGGCGAATCCGGACGCAGGCTCGCCATGCCGTCGGTGAGCTGGGCGATCGCCAGGGCACCGAGCAGCTGCACGTCACGCAACCCACCGCGACCGTTCTTGAGATCGGGTTCGGCCCGGTGAGCGATGTCCCCCGTCCGCCGCCACCGGTCCTGCGCTTGTTCGACCACGCCACCGAACCGATTGCGAATGTCATTGCGCCACTGCTGCCTTACTCCACCGATCAGGAGCGCGGACAGGTCCTCGTCGCCGGCGATGTGCCGGGCCTCGAGCAGACCGAGTGCGGCGGTGAGGTCGTCGGCGGCCACCTGGAGCGCCTGCGGCACCGTGCGAACGCTGTGGTCGAGCGGAATGTTGGCGTCCCACAACGGATACCAGAGTCCGTCGGCGACCTCGGAGACATCGGCGGACGCCTGGTCGTCGTGCAACAGGATGAGGTCGAGGTCCGAATGTGGCAGCAGCTCTCCACGGCCGAGCCCCCCGACGGCGACGATGGCGAAGCCGCTGTTGGACCGGATGCCGAGTTCGCTTGCCTTGCTGGTCAACCAGAATTCGTGCAGGTCCACCAGAACCTGCCGCAGGCCGGGGGCGTCGAGCTTGCCGGCCCGGCTCGACTCGATGAGTTGACGCCGCGTCTTGGCGAGATCCGTTGCCGCCACCGGGGTTACAGTGTGTGACGAACCACGCGGCCCCGCGCCTGACTCGTCGTCAGACGCGGGGCCGTGTGTCGTGTTGAGAAAGGGCACGGGCCCGCCGCTTCTAGAGAGCGTCGCCGCCGCGCTCACCGGTGCGGACGCGGACCACGGCCTCCACCGGGGAGACCCAGACCTTTCCGTCACCGATCTTGCCCGTCCGAGCCGCCTCGACGATCACGTCCACCACCTTGTCGACGGCGGCGTCGTCCACGACGACCTCCACGCGAACCTTGGGCACGAAATCGACCGAGTACTCGGCGCCGCGGTAGACCTCGGTGTGGCCCTTCTGGCGGCCGTAGCCCTGGACCTCACTGACGGTCATGCCGAGGATTCCGGCCTGTTCGAGTCCCGCCTTGACATCCTCGAGCGTGAACGGCTTGACGATTGCGGTGATCAGCTTCATGAGTTATCCCTCTCCATGGGTTTCAGCGTAGTCGCGAACGGTCGGTGCTTCATGCCAGTTCATACGCTGTCTCCGCATGTTCGGCCTCATCGATGCCGGTCTTCTCCTCTTCGTCGTCGACACGCCAGCCCAGCGGCTTGAGCGCGAAGGCGATGATTGCGGTGAGCACACCGGTGAAGGCCAGTGCGAAGGCGGCGATGACGACCTGGATAACGAGCTGCTTGTAATCGCCACCCCAGAAGAGACCGCCGATGCCGGCGTCATTGGGCACCGCGAACAGACCGATCGCAATGGTGCCCCACAGACCGGCAACGAGGTGCACACCGACGACGTCGAGCGAGTCGTCGTAGCCGAACTTGTTCTTCAGACCGATGGCAACCGCGGCCAGCGCGCCGGCGATGACACCCAGGATCAGCGAACCGACCGGGTTGAGCGCACCACAGGCGGGGGTGATCGCGACCAGACCGGCGACGATACCGGAGGCGGCACCGACGCTGGTGGCGTGCTTGTCGCGGATGACTTCCACCACGAGCCAGCCGATGATCGCTGCAGCGGTTGCGGCCGTGGTGTTGACCCACACCTTGCCCGCGGTCATGTCGGCGGCAAGTTCCGAACCGGAGTTGAAGCCGAACCAGCCGAACCACAGGATGGCCGCACCGAGCATGACGAACGGGATGTTGTGCGGACGGTAGGCGGTGCGACCGAAGCCGACACGCTTGCCGATGATGAGCACGAGGACCAGGGCCGCGATACCGGCGTTGATGTGCACGACCGTACCACCCGCGAAGTCGATCGGCGGAACCTTGGCGACCATCTCGCCGTCGACCTCTTCGGTACCGAAGATCCACGATGCGAACCCGGTCTCGGACTTCGACATCAGACCGCCGCCCCAGACCATGTGCGAGAGCGGGAAGTACACGATCGTCGACCAGATGACGGTGAAGACCAGCCAGGTCGAGAACTTCACACGCTCGGCCAGCGCACCACTGATGAGGGCGACGGTGATGACCGCGAAGGTCAACTGGAAGCCAAGGAACACGAACGACGGGATCGACAACCCTCCGGTGACGACCGCGTCGAAACTCTCTTGAGTCTGCTCGTTGTAGCCCGGGATTGTGTCGGCGAGCTGACCGGATCCGAACAGCGAGAACGGATTCGCGAAGATACCCCAGATGTCGTCATCACCCGTGATGCCGTCGCTGAACGCCATCGAGAAGCCCCAGAGGACGTACACGACGCTGACGGTGGCCAGCGACCCGAACGACATCATCATCATGTTCAGCACCGATTTGCCACGAGCCAGGCCGCCGTAGAAGAAGGCGAGACCGGGGGTCATGAACAACACCAGTGCAGCGGACACGATCATGAAGGCCGTGTCGCCTGTGTCAATACTGCCGAACGCGTCGTTTGGCAGGAGAGCCAAATCCACTGTAAGAAACCTCCTCAGAGTGCGCCGACCGCTCGGCGCCTCCAAAGAGACTCGCGGCACACGGTTTCAGCAGTGGTGCCCTGGTGTTTCCACCACGTGAACCAGTGGCCGATTTATATTTCCTGCACGTAACGTCCCAGGTCGCTTCCTGGGCGAGCTCTCAGGCTTGTCGAAGCAATTGTGAGCGCTGATTCGTCATCGCGAAAGGCGTTGTCGGCTACAGCAAATCGATCCGTAGGCGGAAATGTCAGAGCAGCGCGTCGACGAATGCTTCCGGTTCGAACGGCGCGAGGTCGTCGGCGCCCTCGCCGAGTCCTACAAGCTTGACCGGCACACCGAGCTCCTTCTGGACGTGGAAGACGATGCCGCCCTTGGCGGTTCCGTCGAGTTTGGTCAGCACCACGCCGGTGATGTCGACCACCTCGGCGAACACTCGCGCCTGGGTGAGGCCGTTTTGGCCGACCGTGGCGTCGAGGACGAGCAGCACCTCGTCCACCGGCGCCTTCTTCTCGACCACGCGCTTGACCTTGCCGAGCTCGTCCATCAGCCCGGTCTTGGTGTGCAGACGCCCGGCGGTGTCGATCATCACGACGTCGACGCCGGTGTCGATCCCGCGGTCGACGGCGTCGAAGGCCACCGCTGCCGGATCGGCCTTCTCCTTGCCCCGGACCACCTCTGCGCCGACTCGTTCGCCCCAGGTCTGCAGTTGGTCGGCGGCTGCGGCACGGAAGGTGTCGGCGGCACCGAGCAGCACCCGGCGGCCGTCGGCCACCAGGACGCGCGCGAGTTTGCCGGTGGTGGTGGTCTTACCGGTCCCGTTCACACCCACGACGAGGACCACCGCCGGGCTGCCGGCGTGCGGGAGGGCACGCACCGAGCGGTCCAGGTCGGGCCGGAGTGCGTCGACCAGGACGCGCTTGAGCAGCGCGCGGGCCTCGTCGGCCGTGCGGATGTTGCTGGTGGCCAACTCCTCGCGGAGTCGTTCGACCACTTCGGCGGTGGTTGCGGACCCGAGGTCGGCCATCACCAGGGTGTCCTCGATGTCCTCCCAGCTCTCGTCGTCGAGGTCACCGGCACCGAGCAGACCGAGGACGCCCTTGCCGATGGCGCCTTGCGACCGCGACAGCCGGCCCCGGAGGCGACCGAGCCGGCCCGCGGTGGGTTCGATCTCGTCGAGGGCCGGTGCGGTCGCCGCCGACTCGGCCGTGTCGGGGATCGCCGTTGCAGCCGTATCGGATTCAACCGCTTCGGGTGCAGCCGTCTCCGGTTCGGCTGTGTCAGGTTCGGTCGTATCGGGTTCGACGACCTCGGGGACAGCTTCCTCGGTGTCGGTGACATCCGGCTCGACAACTTCGGGCTCGACAACGTCGGGCTCGGCAACGTCAGGCTCGACAGTCTCCGGTGTCGGCGCCTGCGCGGGTGTGTCGAGATCGGGCAGTCGTACCTCGTGGATTCCGCGTTTGGCCGAATCCCGCGGCACCGAGGCGTCGTCGCCCACGCCCGGCTGACCGTCGACCTCGGTGCGCTCGACCGGCTCGGGCGGTTCCGCCAGTGCGGTGGTTCCCCCGGACCCCTGACTGAAGCTGAATCCCGATCCGGCGGTGTAGCCACCGGATTTGTCGACCTGACGGGAGGTGCCGTCGGTGACCGGCTTACTGGTGTCGTCGGTCAGCGAGATCCGGCGTCGACGCGCCAGCACGAGCCCCAGCGTGATCAGCGCGATGAGCGCGATCACGGCCACGACGATGCCGATGATGATTCCGGTGTCCAAAGTTCGTCCTGTCCTCGTCTTGTCCGGGGTTCGATGGCTGCTCGGTGGCTAGCCCGAACCCACTGCGATGTCCACGCCGCGCAGACGCTGCGAGATGACGGTCGTGATGCCGTCGCCTCGCATGCTGACGCCGTAGAGCGCGTCGGCCACTTCCATGGTGGGCTTCTGGTGGGTGATGACGATCAGCTGCGACCGCTCACGCAGTTGCTCGAACAGGCTGATCAGCCGTCGCAGGTTGGTGTCGTCGAGGGCGGCCTCGACCTCGTCCATCACGTAGAACGGCGACGGCCGCGCGCGGAAGATGGCCACCAGCATGGCCACCGCGGTGAGCGATTTCTCGCCGCCCGACAGCAACGACAGCCGTTTGACCTTCTTGCCGGGCGGTCGCGCCTCGACCTCGATCCCGGTCGTGAGCATGTCGGCAGGGTCGGTGAGCACGAGGCGACCCTCGCCGCCCGGGAACAGGGTGGCGAAGACCTGCGAGAACTCGCGCTCGACGTCGGCGTAGGCCTCGGTGAACACCTGCAGGATGCGTGCGTCGACTTCCTCGACCACTTCGAGGAGATCCCTGCGGGCCGCTTTCACGTCCTCGAGCTGCGCAGAAAGGAAGTTGTAGCGTTCTTCCAGCGCGGCGAACTCCTCGAGCGCCAGCGGGTTCACCTTGCCGAGCGTGTTCAGATCCTTCTGCGCCTTCTTGGCCCGCGCCTCCTGAGTTGCCCGGTCGTAGCGCATCGGCGCCGGTGCAACCACCTGTTCGCCGCGCGCCTTGGCGTCCTCGTACTCCTGGACCTCCAGGGCAGACGGCGGCATTGCGACGTCGGGTCCGTACTCGGCGATCAGGTCATCAGGGGCGACGGCAAAGGATTCCAGGATCTGTTCCTCGAGCTGCTCGATGCGCAGCGCGACCTGGGCACGGGCGAGTTCGTCGCGGTGCACGGTGTCGCGCAATGCGTTGAGCTGCCCGGTGAGGTCGGCGGCCTGACGCTTGAGTTCATCGAGTGCGGCACCGCGAGCCACGCGGATCTCCTCGAGTTCGTCGCGTCCGGCCTGCGCGGTCGCGACCGCGGCAGCCAATCGCGCGGAGACCTCGGCGCCGGCCGTACCGACCGCGGCCGCGACCGCAGCAGCGTGCCGACGAATGAGGTCCTGCTGCCTGGCCCGCTCACGGGCGTCGCGTTCCCGCTGCGCAGCGCGGCGCAACGAGTCGGCCCGCCCGCGCACCGAGGCGAGACGTTCCTCCGCTGTCCGCAGCGCGAGCCGGGCCTCCATCTCGGCACTCCGGGCCACGGTGACGGCCTCGGCAGCCACGCTCCGATCCGAATCGTCGACGTCGCCCTCCGACGGAACCGATTCGGTCTCGTCCTGCGCCAGCCGAAGACGCTCGGTCAGCTCGTCGAGCCGCTCGAGGGTTTCCGACCGCCCGTCCTCGGCCGTGGCGCGCTGCCGGAGCAGCCGCTCGATCTCGGCGTGTGCGGTGCGGATCTCCTGACCGAGCCGGGCCATCGACTCGTAGGCGCCACCGACACTCGCATCGGATTCGTGCAGGGCGGCGAGCGCCTCCTCGGCCGCCTCGCGCCGTTCACGCTGTTCGGTGAGTGCGCCGTCGAGCGCTGCTTCGACCTCCTCGGCGCGACGACGGGTGGCCGCCAGATCGCCGGTCGCGAGGTCGATCGCCGATTGCACCTCGAGCGTCGACGGACGCCGCGAGGAGCCCCCGACGATGGCCGCCGAGCCGATTCGGTCACCGTCGCGGGTCACGGCGACAATTCCCCGTTCGCGGGCCACCGCAAGCCCCAGGGCCGCGTCGTCGACGACGACGGTGTCGGCGAGAATCAGCTCGACTGCCCCGCGAACCGAGTCTGGGCACGCGGTCACCGACGACGCCCAACGCACCCCGTCGGGCAACGGATCACTGCGACGCGGCGACGCCGACAGTCCGCCGCAGATGAGGGCGGCACGACCACCATCTCCCGACTTGAGCGCCTCGAGGGCGCGCAGCGCAGCCATCGCGTCAACGGTCGCTATCGCATCCGCCGCGGGGCCCAGGGCGCCGGCGATCGCGGTCTCGTAGCCGGACTCGACCGTCAGCAACTCCGACATCGGGCCGAGCAGGCCGTCCGGCGCGTTCTCGACAAGCCAGGTGCCACCGTCGTTGCGTTCGAGCCCGACGGCGAGGGCATCGATCCGAGCGGTCAGCGAGGCGATCTTCTGCTCGCCCTCTCGTTGCTCGTTCTGCAGTGCGGCGACCCGCTCGTTCGACAGGTTCAGCGCGGTCACGCAGCGTTCGTGATGCTCGTCGAGGGCTCGTTCCGACGCTTCCAGCTCACCAAGGGCCGCGGCGGCCGAATCCTGTTGCGACTGAGCGGCTTCGGCGCGTTCGGTGGCCGCCGACACCGCGGCCGTGAGACGGGCGGCCTCGGCATCCACCGACTCGGCGCGGGTCCGCAGGTTGTCGACCTGACCCTCGAGGCGAGCTAGCCCCTCCCGCCGATCCGCGATTGCCCGTACGGCCGCCAGGTGAGCAGCTTCGGCCGCCTGCGCGACGGCCTCCCGCTCGGCGAGTTCCTCGCGGGTCACCTCGAGAGTCTCCGCGGCGATCTGCACGCCCTCGGTCAGTTCCGCCTCGGCCGCGGCCGCCTCGTCGGCCTGCCGCTCGAGCGCGTCGGGGTCGGGCCCACCCGACTCGTTCACCGGTTCGCGCAGATAGCGGCTGCGTTCCGCGGCGACCCGGCACGTCGCGTCGACACGTTCGGCCAGCGCTGACAGGCGGAACCACGCCTGATTGGCCGCCGACGCCGCCGGAGTCACCTCGGCGAGATGCTGCTCATGCTCGGCGACCTCGGCGGTCATCCGGTCCAGCGCCTCGGTCACCTCGTCCTGTTTGCGCCGCACCTCGTCCTCGACGGCGCTCTGCTCGGCCATCTCGGCGCGTCGGGTGACCAGATCGTCGGCGGCCAGCCGCAGCCGGGCGTCGCGCAGGTCGGCCTGGACGGTCTGGGCCCGCCGGGCGACCTCGGCCTGGCGCCCCAACGGCTTGAGCTGGCGACGCAGTTCGGCGGTGAGATCGGTCAGCCGCGCCAGGTTGGCCTGCATGGCGTCGAGCTTGCGTACCGCCTTCTCTTTGCGCTTGCGATGCTTGAGAACCCCGGCGGCCTCCTCGATGAACGCCCGCCGGTCTTCGGGCCGCGACTCGAGGATTGCGGCGAGGCGACCCTGCCCGACGATGACGTGCATCTCTCGCCCGATACCGGAGTCCGACAACAGCTCCTGCACGTCCATCAGTCGGCACGAGCTCCCGTTGATCTCGTACTCCCCGGCCCCGTCGCGGAACATCCGCCGCGTGATGGAGACCTCGGAGTACTCGATCGGCAGTGCACCGTCGGCGTTGTCGATGGTCAGCGTCACCTCTGCCCGGCCCAGCGGGGGACGACCGGAGGTGCCGGCGAAGATGACGTCTTCCATCTTCCCGCCGCGCAGCGCCTTGGCGCCCTGCTCGCCCATCACCCAGGTCAGAGCGTCGACGACGTTGGATTTACCCGATCCGTTGGGCCCGACGACGCACGTGATTCCCGGCTCGAAGCGCAGGGTCGTCGCCGAGGCAAACGACTTGAAGCCCTTCAGGGTCAGGCTCTTGAGGTGCACGACCGTACAGACTACTCACCATCGCGATCCGGATCCGCGTCGCACGCCGTCACCGCTCGGCGAAACCGTCCAGATCACCCCGCGGGATGTCGAGGCGATCAACCACCAACGACACCCGGCCGGGCGTCTGCCCGGACCGCAGCAAGTCCACCAAGGCCGCCACGTCGCGTCGCGTGCCCTCGGCCACCACCAGCACTCGGCCGTCGGGCTGATTGGACGCGTAGCCGGCCAGACCCAGTTCCAAGGCCCGCGAGCGGGTCCACCACCGAAACCCGACACCCTGCACGCGTCCGTGGACATGCGCGATCAACCGCACCTGCTGGTCGGGATCGGGCGGATCGTGCTCGGCGTGTCGCTTGTCGGACATGGGAGCAAGTCTGCTCCTCCATCCGTACCGATCGGCGTATTTCGGCTCCGGCGATGTCAGTCGGTGTCGATCCGCAGCTGCACCTGCGCGCCGGCCTTGATGGTGCGACCCACCGTGCACACGGCGTCGACGGCGCGCTCGACCACCACCAGGAGCCGTTGTGCAGCTTCGGGATCCAGTTCCGAGAGGTCGATCTCGAGCGTCTCGTCGAGTCGCGGGTACACCTCGTTCTCGCGGTCGGCGGCACCCGAGACCCGAATTGTCGCGTCGTAGTCGTCGCCGAGCCGCCGGGTGAGCGGACGATCCGACGACATCCCGGTGCATGCGGCCAACGCGATCTTGAGCAGCTCCCCGGGGGTGAACACACCCTCGACGTCTTCGGAGCCGACGAGTACCGTCGCGCCGCGCGAGCTGTGTCCGGTGTAACGTCGCACGCCCGTTCGCTGCACCCACAATTCCGTCATGGTCGTCAAGCGTCCTCTCGCGTCAGGTGATTCGCGGACCGGCGTTTGCTGCCGCACCGCGCGGACAATACCAAGGGCTTGGGCACCTCGACCATTCCTCGCAGTCACCGGTTTTGTTCAGCGACCCACCCGCCGACGCCGTCGGCGATCGGGGAGGCGGCAAGAGAGTGGCCTCGTCCCGGAAACCGCCCTTGTGGCAAGAAACCTCACGTGCGGCCAGAAACCGCTGGTGCGCGTCGGGTTTCTGACCGGACACGCGGTTTCTGGGTTCGCGACACGCCGACGCGCACCCGACGAGGGTGCTCGTCCGACCTGGGGGCCGCACAGAAAATAGGGGAAGAAACTTCTTCCCCTATCCTTGGAGTCGTCCCCACAAAATTTCGCGGGGACGACTTGGAACTTAGGGGAGGAAGTTCTTCCCCTAGATTTTTTTCGGCACGAAGCAAGCGTATTTGCGCAGGTCAGCGGGATTGGTCACCGAACTCTTCGATTCAGCGTCGCCGCTGGCAGTACGGGCAGAAGTGGCTCGAGCGGTTCATGAATGTCTCCCGCTGGATCGGGCGGCCGCACCGCGGGCACGGCTGCCCTTCGTGGCCATAGACATTCAGGTTTCGCGCGAAGTACCCGGACTGGCCGTTCACGTTGACGTAGAGCGCGTCGAAGGAGGTACCGCCGACCTCCAGCGCCTCCGCCATCACGTCAGACACCGCGGTGAGCAACTCGGTGAGCTTGGCGCGACTGATCCCGTCCGCGATCCGGCTGCCGTGCAACCTGGCCCGCCACAACGCTTCGTCGGCGTAGATGTTACCGACACCGGAGATCACCGTCTGGTCGAGCAGCACGCGCTTGATCTCGCTGTGCTTGGTGCGGATCACCGCGATCACCGCCGCCGGGTCGAATCGGTCGTCGAACGGGTCGCGGGCGATGTGCGCGATCGACTCAGGGATCGAATCATGCTGTCCGGCAGCATCTTCAGTGTGGCCGCCGGGAGCGAAGCGAGCGGGGCCAGTGTCGCCGACATAGTCGTCGACGTGCCAGCCGCCGAACGTGCGCTGGTCCACGAACCGAAGCTCGTTTCCGTCGTCGAGTGCGGCGCGGATACGCAGATGTGTGTGGTCTGGGGCACCGGCCCGAGCGATGAGCATCTGCCCGCTCATACCGAGGTGAACCACCACGGCCGCGCGGTCGTCTCCCCGGCCGACGTCGAGCCACATGTACTTGCCCCGACGTCGGACTCCGAGCACCTCGGCATCGCGCAGGCGTCCCGTGAGATCGAGATCGCCGGCGACATGGCGACGGGCCGCTCGCGGATGCAGAACCTCCGTCGTGCGCAGGCGACGTCCCACGAGATGTGCTTCCAGGCCACGACGAACAGTCTCGACCTCCGGCAGTTCAGGCATCGCGTCGCTGAGATGCGTCGCGGGTCACGACGCGGACGCTCGTTCCGTCAGCGCCTTCCACGCGCGTGCGGCGGCGCGTTGCTCGGCTTCTTTCTTGGTGCGCCCGATCCCGTCGCCCAGGTTCTCCCCCGCGATCATCGCGACCGCGGTGAACTCTTTGTTGTGGTCGGGACCGGTGGAGCTGATCTGATACTGCGGGGGTCCGTACCCGCGCTCGGCGCTCAGTTCTTGCAACGACGTCTTCCAGTCGAGTCCGGCGCCCAGCGTGCCCGCACGGTCGATGAGGTCGTCGAACAGGCGCAGGATCACCCGCTGCGAGGTGGCGAGGTCGTGTTCGAGGAACACCGCGCCGAATAGCGATTCCAGACCGTCGGCCAGGATCGAGTCCTTGTCGCGCCCGCCGGTGAGTTCCTCACCGCGGCCCAGGTAGAGGTGTTGTCCGAGACCGCCCTCACCGAGTCCTCGGGCCACGTCGGCCAGGGCGTGCATGTTGACCACGCTGGCCCGGATCTTGGCGAGTTCGCCCTCCGGGCGGTCGGGATAGCTGAGATAGAGACGCTCGGTGATCACCACTCCGAGCACGGAATCGCCGAGGAACTCGAGTCGCTCGTTGGTCGGCAGGCCGCCGTTCTCGTAAGCGTAGGAACGATGCGTCAGAGCCAGGGTCAGCAGATCGTCGGACACCGTGGTGTCCAGCGACGTCAGCAGATCCGCGTACCGCGATCCGTCGCCCGGCACGGCGTCAGTCACCGTCACTCCCCGAGCCGGGTGTGCTGTCGCCGACGTCCGGACCATCGCTGAGGTCGCCGAACTTGTCGGCCAATCCGGCCCATCGGGGATCGATGATCTCGTGTCCATGACCTGGTTCGGCGATGGCCAGGCGCACGCCGCACACCGGGCAGAGCCCGGGACAGTCGTCCGAGCACAGCGGCGACATCGGCAACTCCAGTGCGACCGCGTCGATGATGGATTGTTCGAGATCGATGTGGTCGTCGACGATCCGGTGGATGTCGTCGGCATCGGTGGTCTGCTCGGTTGCGCTGTCGGGATAGGCGAACAGTTCGGTCAGGAACACCGTCACCGTGCCGTCGAGCGGCTCGAGGCACCGAGCACACTGACCGACCGTCTCGCCGCACACCGTGCCGGTGACGAGCACCCCTTCGGTCACCGATTCCAGCCGGAGGTCGAGGTCGACCTCGGAATCGGCGGGAATGGCGACCATCTCGACCCCGATTCGGTCGGGCGTGGTCACTGTCCGATGGATCTCCGACATGGTGCCGGCTCGACGTCCGAGTGTCCGGACATCGAGCACGAACGGGCCCGGACGCGACCCCGGGCCGCCTGCACGCGATGTCTTCGAAGCGCCCGAGCCGGGCGTAGCCCCAGGTGTCACAGCGTAGCCCCAGGTGTCACAGCATGTTCAGCCACAGTTGCACGATACGCCCGGGTCCGGTGATTGATCGAACGGCCCGCGCGTGGTGTCGATGCACTCCCATGACACCACGCGCGCGAGGTTCAGACCGCGAGCGGCGATCCCTGCTCGCGGTCGTACCCGCGAGGCGCGCCCGACTCGCGTCCGGCGGTCTCCCGCCGTGCCGGCTGGTCGTCGACACTGCGTGGGTACTCGACGTAGTCGTGCATCCCGGCGCCGGTCCGGAGCTGGTGCCGACCGCGGTTGACCGAGCGCAGGGTGCCGGTCAGGATCTCCTCGAACTGGGCCAGCTTCTCGTCGACGTAGACGTCGCAGTCACCACGCAAACGGTCGATCTCGGCATGCGCCGCGTCGATGATGCGTTCGGCCTCCGACTTGGCGGCCGCGACCACCTCGGTCTCCGACACGAGGCGCTGCTGCTCCGCGATGCCGTCGGCGATCGACTTGTCATAGGTGTTGTTCGCCGAGTCGATCGTGCGCTGCGCCTCGGCGCGCGCCCGGCCGGTGACGGCCTCGAACTCGCGTGACGCACTCGTCGACATCCGACGCGCTTCCTCGGTGGCGTCCTCGACCAGCGACTTTCCATGAGCGCTGGCCTCGTCGACCATGCGGTCGGCTTGGGCCTTGGCGTCGGCGAGAATGCGGTCGGCCTCGGCGCGGGCGTGCGCCATCACCGCTTCGGACTCGGAGTCGGCCTTCGAGGTGACCGTCTCGGCGTGCTCACGGGCGTCGCCGATCAGCGTCTCCCGTTCGTCGAGGACGTCCTGCGCATCGTCGAGTTCACCCGGGATCGAGTCCTTGATGTCGTCGAGCAGTTCGAGTACGTCGCCGCGCGGGACGACGCAGCCCGCGGTCATCGGGACGCTTCGCGCTTCCTCGACAATTGCGACCAATTCGTCGAGAGCTTCAAAAACCCGGTACACAGCCACCCCAATCCGGCGCTTGCCATTGTTTCAGTCGGTGCTTCTGTGACTATTGTGCCGAATGTTGCAGTTGTGATTGGTGAAGCGGGAGGGGTGTGTCGTCTAGGGCGTGTCGCAATCCCACTGCGAGGGATTGGGGGACACGCCCTAAACCGCCTGTTGGCCCTCGATCCGGGCGGTCAGCGCGCGATGGATGCGCGGTGACAGGAACGGCTCGACGTCACCGCCGAGCTTGGCCACCTCTTTGACCAGCGAACTCGACACGTGGGCGAAGCGCGGATCGGTGAGGAGGAAGACGGTCTCGACGTCGGCCAGCTCGCGATTCATCTGGGCCATCGGCACCTCGTAGTCGAAGTCGACCGCCGACCGCAGGCCTTTGACGATGGTGTGGATCGACTCCTGACGCAGGTAGTCGACGAGTAGGCCGGTCCACCGATCGACCCGCACATTGGCCAGATCGGAGCAGTCGTCGCGGATCAGGTCGATGCGCTCGTCCACGCCGAAGAGCCCGTGTTTGTTCGGGTTGACCACCACCGTGATGACAACCTCGTCAAAGCACGCCGCGGCGCGCTCGACCACATACCGGTGGCCGCGGGTGAAGGGATCGAAGGAACCGGGGCACACTGCCGTGCGTCGTGACACATCCGTCATGAGGTCAAAGTACCGGCATCCCTATCGGTCGCCCGTGGAGGCGGGAGGAGTCGCCTGCTGGTTGAGTAGGCCGAGGCGCGTTCGGGCTCAGGTGCGCCGATCCGGATCGGCCATCTCGGCGCGCACACGGTCGACGATCGCCGCGGCCGAGCCGGTTCTCGCGCGTCGCCATCCGGTCCCGGCCCAGAGGTTCACGTCGTCGGCGACGCCCGCCGAGGCGGCGGCCGCGCGAATCGGTTTGGTCATGTAGTGGACCTGCGGATAGGCGGCCGGCGCGTCCGCGTTGTCTTCCGCGAACGACGTGGCCAGCGACCGTGCCGGCCGTCCCGAGAACGCCCGCGTGATCACGGTCTCGGGCTCGCCTGCTCGGTTGTGATCGGCGAGCGCAGTTCGATGCACAACGGAGGTGCCCGCCTCGTCGGCACGCAGAAACGCCGTACCCAGCTGGGCACCGATCGCGCCGGCGCCACGAACCGCCACGATGTCGGCGCCACTCATGAGGCCACCGGCAGCGATCACCGGAAGATACTGCGCTGCAGCCAGTTCCGCGACCAGGTCATGGCTCCCGAGCCCCGGCCCGCCCAACGGATCGCGTGGGTCGTCGGTCCAGATGCCTCGATGTCCGCCCGCCTCGATGCCCTGCGCGATCAACAGGTCGGCGCCCGAGGCGACCGCTGCATGTGCCTCGATCACACTCGTCACCGTGACGCCGACCGCCGCCCCAACCTCGCGGTGGATCCGCTCCACGAGATCGGGCCCCGGATCTCCAAACGTGACCGTGACCAGGGCGGGCCGATGGTCGGCCAGCACGGACACCTTGGCGGCGATGTCCTCGTCGAACCACCGGGGTTCACCGACCTCGACGCCATACCTGTCGGCATAACGGGCGAGTCGCCGCCGGTAGTTCGTCACGTCGGCCGCCAGCGGGTCGGACGCGTCCTCGAGCACGTCGCGACCGGGCAGGAACAGATTGACGCCGTATCGACCCTCCGTCGCCTCGTCGACCTCCTCGACGAGTGGAGCGAGCGCCGCAGCGGTCAGATAGCCCGCGGCCAGCATGCCCAGCCCGCCGGCCTCGGCGATTGCGCGCACCAGCGCAGGCGTGGTCGGGCCACCGGCCATCGGCGCGCACACGATCGGGACCTCGATGTCGAGCGCTCCGATGCGCATCGGTTCACCCGTCATGACGTGCGACCTCCACCCGGGTGTCCCCGTACTTCTTGTCGACGACGACCTCGAAGTCGTCTGGCCAGTCGAGGTCGACGGCGCGGGCCGATCGCTCGAGCACGACCAGGGCGCCCGCGGCGAGTCGGACCACCACGGCTTCCATATCGGCCCTCACGGTGCTGACGTCGACGTCGTAGGGCGGGTCGGCGAACACCAGGTCGAAGGCCCTGTCTGTCGGCCCGGCCAGGTAGGCACCGACCGAGCGGTTCACCACCGTGACGCTGTCCGCGACCCCGCAGGATCGTGCGTTGTCGGCGATGGTCGCGGCGGCCTTGCGGCCGGAATCGACCAGTGTCGCCGACGCCGCACCGCGCGAGATGGCCTCCAGCCCGAGCGCGCCCGAACCGGCGTAGAGGTCGAGGACGCGGGCTTCCGCCAGGTCACATCGGTGCTCGAGCATGTTGAAGACCGATTCGCGAACTCGATCCGAGGTCGGCCGGGTCCCCTCGTCGGGAACCTTCAGTCGTCGGCCTCGAAGACGCCCAGCGATGATCCTCGTCATTTCACCCATTCTGCATCGACCCACTTCTGCGCCCGCGCGGATGGCCTGAAGACGCCCCGATACCCGTCGCGCCGATCGGGGTGAACCACATCCACGTGACCCACTTCACATTCACCCGCTGAACAGGACGAAGCCGGGTCATCCGATGACCGATTTTTGCAGCTGCATGACTTCGACGACACGCATTGTTAACGTCGAACGGGTCATGAGCCCGTCCCAAACAAGAACGGCCCCAACAACTGCCCTCGCCGTCGACTTTCGTGCACCAACGGTCGACGACGGCACCCGACTCTGGGAAATCGCCTCGGACTCACAGGTTCTCGACGTCAACTCGAGTTATTCCTATGTCCTGTGGTGCCACGATTTCGCCGAGACCTCGATCGTCGCCGAAGTCGACGGTCGCACAGTCGGGTTCGTCACCGGCTACCGACGCCAGTCCGACCCCTCCACACTGATGGTGTGGCAGGTCGCGGTCGACGACGATTACCGCGGTCACGGCATCGCCGCAACGATGCTGCACCGCCTCTTCGACCGGACGTCGCGACGTGGAGTGGTCGCGCTGCACACCACGATCAGCCCCGACAATGCCGCATCGCAGCGACTGTTCGGATCGGTGGCGAGTGCGCGTGGACTTCGCTTCGAGCGGCGTGATCTGTTCGGCGCCAACGCCTTTCCGGATGCACACGAGCCCGAAGACCTCTACATGTTGGAACCGGAGATTCCCGAGCCCTGACCGGCCGATCCCCGTGGCAGATCTCGATCCGCGAGATCGGTTGCCTCGAAATACTTTTCACCGGCGCACCGGTTGTACCGCCATGCCCGGTTGTTCTTTCACCTATTCGACAAAGAAGGAAGCGTGACATGCAACTTCTCGAACAGACCGTTGACGACTCGGTGTTCACCCAGCACGAGTCCGAGGTCCGCAGTTATTGCCGCAACTGGCCCACCGTGTTCACCCGTGCCAGCGGGTCGTGGATCACCGACCAGGAAGGCCGCGAGTACCTCGACTTCTTCGCCGGCGCCGGTTCGCTGAACTACGGCCACAACCACCCGGAACTGAAGGCGGCGCTGCTCGACTACATCGCCGATGACGGGATCACCCATGGTCTCGACATGGCGACTGTCGCCAAGGGCAAGTTCATCGAGGCGTTCACCGACAAGATCCTGGCGCCGCGCGGATTGGACTACAAGATCCAGTTCCCCGGCCCCACCGGCACCAACGCCGTCGAGTCGGCACTCAAGTTGGCGCGCAAGGTAACCGGGCGCGAGTCGATCATCAGCTTCACCAACGCATTCCACGGGATGACCCTGGGATCGCTGTCGGTGACCGGTAATTCGATGAAGCGCGCAGGTGCGGGTGTGCCGCTGGTCCACGCCACCCCGATGCCGTTCGACAACTACTTCGGCGGCGTCGTCGAGGACTTTGCCTGGTTCGAGCGGGTGCTCGACGACTCGGGCAGCGGACTGAACCGTCCCGCAGCCGTGATCGTGGAGACCGTGCAGGGCGAGGGTGGCGTCAACGTCGCACGCATCGAGTGGCTGCAGGCGCTCGCCGACCTGTGCCGCCGCCGCGACATCCTGCTCATCGTCGACGACGTCCAGATGGGCTGCGGCCGTACCGGCGAGTTCTTCTCGTTCGAGGCCGCCGGGATCAAGCCCGACATCGTCACCCTGTCGAAGTCGATCAGCGGCTACGGTCTGCCGCTCGCGCTGACCCTGTTCCGCCCGGAGCTCGATGTGTGGACCCCGGGTGAACACAACGGCACCTTCCGCGGCAACAACCCCGCATTCGTCACCGCCACGAAGGCCATCGACCTCTTCTGGGGCGACGATGCCCTGTCGCGCGAGATCCACGCCAAGGGTGCCCGGATCGACGAGGTCTTCACCGGCCTGGCCAACACGTACGACGGCATCTCGACCCGCGGACGCGGCATGGTTCGCGGCCTCGTGTTCGACGAGGCGACCGCCGCCGGCAAGGTGTGCGCGTCGGCGTTCGGTTCCGGGTTGCTCGCCGAGACCTCCGGCCCGTCCGACGAGGTCGTGAAACTTCTTCCCCCGCTGACCATCTCGCGTGAGGACCTGGATCGCGGTCTGGGCATCCTCAGCGACGCCGTGAAGGAGGTGATCGGATGATCGTCCGAACCACAGCAGAGATCACCGGGACCGAGCGCGAGGTCGCCGATCCCAAGGGCAACTGGGTGTCCAAGCGCATCGTCCTCGGTGGCGATCACGTGGGATTCTCGTTCCACGAGACGACCATCAAGGCCGGTTCGGTCAACGAGTTCCACTACGCCAATCACATCGAGGCCGTGTGGCTCGTCGAAGGCGAGGGCACGCTCCTCGACCGCGAGACCGGCGAGACCTATCCCCTGGCCCCCGGATCGATGTATCTGCTGAACGGCCACGAGCGCCACACCGTCACCGCCGACACACAGATGCGGATGATGTGCGTGTTCAACCCGCCGGTCGTCGGCACCGAGGTGCACGACGAGAACGGCGTGTATCCGCTGGTCACCGTGCCCGCGCCGAGCGGTCGGCACGCCACGGAAAACGTCTGAGGGACGTAGCGATCTGACGCGCGTGCGCACCCTGCCTATCCTGGGCAGGGTGCGCACGCGTTTGCAGATCGGCTGGGAACCCGCCGCACCCACCCGTGCCGACGACGACCTCGACGCCCGTCTCGCCGAACTGCGACGCATCCTCGACGACAAGCGGTTCGTGGTCCTGACCGGTGCCGGCATCTCGACGGATTCCGGAATCCCCGACTACCGCAGCCCCGGAGCACCACGCCGCACTCCGATGACGCTGGAGATGTTCCTGTCGTCACCGGAGTTCCGACGCCACTATTGGGCGCGCAATCACCTCGGTTGGCGCCACATGGACGCCTCGGTACCGAATGCCGCCCACCTCGCGCTCACCGACCTCCAGCGGCAGGGCCGACTCACGACGGTCATCACCCAGAACGTCGACATGCTGCACACCAAGGCGGGCACCCGCGGTGTCCTCGAACTGCACGGGTGCTACGGCCGCGTGCGCTGCCTGTCATGCGATTGGCGCACCTCCCGGCATCGGTTGGCGGCGCACCTCGAAGCTCTCAACGCCGAGTTCGCGGAACGAATCGGTGGACGCGGCGCCATCGAGGTCGCACCCGACGCCGACGCGGTGATCGCCGACACCGCCGATTTCCACATGGTCGACTGCCCCGCGTGTGGTGGCATACTGAAGCCCGACATCGTCTACTTCGGTGAGAGTGTTGCCAAAGACCTTGTCCAACAGGCATTCACGCTGGTCGACGAGGCCGATGCCCTCCTCGTGGTCGGGTCGTCGCTGACCGTGATGAGCGGACTGCGCTTCGCACGTCATGCCTTCCGGACCGGCAAACCCGTGCTCATCGTGAACCGCGGTGCCACGCGAGCCGACGACATCGCGACCTTGAAGATCGACCACCTTGCCGCAACGGTGCTGCCCGCGCTCGCCGGTGGACCCACTCCCGTGGGCTAACTCGAAGAGTCTGGCTCCCAGCTCTGACCAGCATTTTCACGCTCGGCCCCACCTGCTGGTTGAGAGGGCCGAGGCGCTGGCCGAGGTCGTATCGAAACCTCAGAAGCCGAGAATGTCAGCGACCACCGGGTTGCGGACAAGGACATCTCACCGGGTTTCGAAACGCCCCGCTCTGGGGCTCGGCTACTCAACCAGCAGGGGTACCCGCAGATCAGAGAGCCGGTCGCCAACTCTTCGGATCAGCGATCCACCCGCCGCCTGCGGCGGCGATCGTGGAGGCGGGAAGAGGGCCGTGGAGCGCGGCGCGGCGACGATGATCCACAAATAGTAGGGGAAGAAACTCGTCCCCTATCCCTGGAGTCTTCCCCGCGAGTCTTCTCGCGGACGACTCGACAAGCAGGGGCAGAAAGTAGGGGAAGAACCTTCCCCTACTTTCAGTGGTCCGGTGGTGAGCCGCGAAACCCGCGGTGCGCGATCTCTCAGGTCGACGCCGGACGCGGCCGGAACGAAGCCCAGACCGCGCCTCCCAGCCAGGTCGCCGTGGTACTCGGCTCGAACTCTGGCCACACCCTGTGTCGAATCAGGTCAACCGGATGCTGCAGCACACAGATCTTCCAACACGACACAGGGTGTCCCTCGCACCTCCCGATCAAACGACGACAGGGTCGCATTTCCCCAGTTCAGGAGGCCGAGAGCAGTACTCTTCGAGTCAGACCGCCACCAGGTCGTCGGCATGGATGACGGGCCGACGCAGTTCCGCGGGGAGGTCGGCGGTGGAGCGGCCGACCATCTTCGCGATGTCGTCGGCGTTGTAGGCGGAGACGCCCCGCGCGCGAACCGCTCCGGCGAGATCGACGAGTTCCACCACGTCGCCGTCGTAGAAGCGCCCGCGTACCCCGACGACCCCGGCCGCCAGCAAGGAGCGCCGCCGGCGCGACACCGCCGCGACCGCCCCGTCGTCGAGCACGATCTGCCCCCGCGCGTCCGCGGCGTGGCGCACCCAGAACCGGCGCGCCGACAGACGTTCCGGGCGAGCTGCGAAGACCGTCCCCACCGACGCATCCGAAAGTGCTTGTCCCGCTTCGGCGGCGGCCGCCAGAAGCACCGGCACACCCGCATCCGCGGACAACCGCGCGGCAGCGAGTTTGGAAGCCATTCCCCCGGTTCCCAGCGCACCGCCCGAACCCGCGATCACGCCATCGAGATCCTCAGGACCGGCCACCTCGGCGATGAAGCGTGCGCGTTCACCCGTCGGCGACACCTTGCGCGGATCCCCGTCGTAGAGACCGTCCACGTCGGAGAGCAGGAACAAGGCATCGGCACCCGCGAGATGGGCAACCAGAGCGGCAAGCCGATCGTTGTCGCCGAAGCGAATCTCGTTGGTGGCCACCGTGTCGTTCTCGTTGACGACGGCCACGGCACCCAGCGACCGCAGACGATCGAGGGTGCGCTGGGCGTTGGCGTGATGCGCCCGGTTGGAAATGTCGTCGGCGGTCAACAGTACCTGGCCGACCGTCCTCTTGTACCGCGCGAACGAGGTACCCCATGCGTGTGCGAGGGCAAGTTGTCCGACGCTTGCCGCGGCCTGCTTGGTCGCCAGATCCGTCGGACGCTTCTTCAGCCCCAACGGGGCGATCCCGGCACCGATGGCGCCCGACGACACGACGATCACATCCGAGCCGGCCCGCATTCGGGCCTCGAGGGCATCGGCAAGGCGGTCAAGCCGGTCGGTGTCGAGTCCGGTACCGAGGTCGGTCAGCGCCGACGATCCGATTTTCACCACGACGCTGCGCGCATGCGCGATGGACTCGCGAACCTCGCTCACGTCAGCTGGTCGCCGTCGTGGGTGTCAAGAGAGTGGTCGTCGGAATCCTCATGCAGTCCTCGACGCAGACGGCGCGCCTGTTTGCGTTCGGCTGCTCCCACACGATCGGAGCGATCGAGTCGAATGTCGGTGCCGCGTCCGGTGATCGGGACATCGTCACCCATCGGGGTGCTGGGCTCCCAGTCGAAGGTGACCGCGCCGATGGTGACCGGCGCGCCGGGCTGAGCGCCCAGGCGCATGAGTTCGTCCTCGACGCCGAGCCGATTGAGACGATCCGCGAGATAGCCGACCGCTTCGTCGTTGTCGAATTGGGTTTGGGCGATCCACCGCTCGGGGCGGGTGCCACGCACGACGAATCCGCCGGGGGTCTCCGGGTCCTCTGTGACCGTGAACCCGGTCTCGTCGACCGCCTTGGGGCGGATGATCGGACGCCGCGCCACCTTCTCGGGTTGCGACTCCCGGTACTCGCGTACCATCCGCGCGAGCGCGAAGGTCAGTTCACGCAGACCCTGATGGGTGACCGCGGAGATCCGGAACACCGGCCAACCTCGCTGCGCCAGCTCGGGTTCCACGAGATCCGCGAGATCGGCGGCATCCGGCACGTCGACCTTGTTCAGGATCACCACACGCGGACGGTCGGCGAGCTCGCCGAGTCCGTGGTCGGCATCGAGCGCGGGCTGGTAGGCGGCCAGTTCGGCCTCCAGTGCGTCGATGTCGGAGATCGGGTCACGTCCCGGTTCGAGGGTCGCGCAATCCACCACGTGCGCGAGCACCGCGCAGCGTTCCAGATGGCGCAGGAACTCCAGTCCGAGGCCGCGTCCGGTCGAGGCGCCCGGGATGAGTCCGGGGACGTCCGCGATCGTGAACACGTCGCCGGCGGTCTGGACCACGCCGAGATTGGGGACCAGAGTCGTGAACGGGTAGTCGGCGATCTTCGGCTTTGCCGCCGACAACACCGAGACCAGCGACGACTTGCCCGCCGAAGGGAATCCCACCAGTCCGACGTCGGCGACGGACTTGAGTTCGAGGACGAGGTCCCGGTGTTGGCCCTCTTCACCGAGCAGAGCGAATCCCGGCGCCTTGCGCGCCTTGGACGCCAGTGCCGCGTTACCGAGACCACCGCGGCCGCCCTTGGCCGCATCGAAGCTCGTGCCCACTCCGACGAGGTCGGCGAGAATCGAACCGTCGGCTCCCAAGACCACGGTTCCGTCCGGCACGTTCAGGATGAGGTCGTCACCCGTCGCGCCGTCGCGGTTGTCGCCGGCTCCGGGTTTCCCGTTGCCCGCCTTCGCATGTGGGCGGAAATGGAAGTCCAGCAGCGTGTGCACCTGCGGATCGACCACCAGCCGCACCGACCCACCGTTGCCACCGTTGCCGCCGTCGGGACCACCGAGTGGCTTGAACTTCTCACGGTGTACCGAGGCACAACCGTGGCCACCGTTACCGGCCGCCACATGAATCGTGACGCGGTCGACGAACCGAGACATCGGCGGTTCCTTTCTACTTCGGAGGCTTTACTTCACGGGCGAGTCGGCGCGGAGGGTGGACGGTGGAGAACAGCAAACAGGGCGGGCGGGTTCTCGTGACCCAGCCCGCCCTGTTTTCAGGCGTGTTCTCGCGGCGCCGTCAGGTCAGGCCTGGACAGCTTCCGGGACGATGTTGACCGTCTTGCGGCCACGCTTGGTGCCGAACTCGACCGCACCGGCCTCGAGCGCGAACAGGGTGTCGTCGCCACCGCGACCGACGTTCACACCGGGGTGGAACTTGGTGCCGCGCTGGCGAACCAGGATCTCGCCCGCGCTCACCTGCTGGCCGCCGAAGCGCTTCACACCGAGCCGCTGGGCGTTGGAATCACGACCGTTGCGCGAACTGGACGCGCCCTTCTTGTGTGCCATGTGTCAGTCCTCCTGGATGAAGTCGTTTACTTGATGCCGGTGACCTTGAGGACCGTCAGCTTCTGACGATGACCCTGGCGCTTGTGGTAGCCGGTCTTGTTCTTGAACTTGTGGATGCGGATCTTGGGGCCCTTGACGTGCTCGACAACCTCACCGGTGACCGAGATCTTGGCCAGCTTGTCGGCATCGGTGGTCAGGGTCGACCCGTCGACGACCAACGCGACCGGCAGGCTCACGGTGCTGCCCGGCTCGCCGTCGATCTTCTCGACCTTCACAATGTCGCCCTCGGCGACCTTGTACTGCTTACCGCCGGTCTTGACGATCGCGTACGTTGCCATCGAAGTTCTTCCTCTAACTTGTCTCGTCGGGCCCGCCGCGCTGGGTTGGCGCCGGGGCATGATGTTGGTCGTGCCATGTTGTCGTGCTCGGTGTCCGTGCCGGCGCTGGCCGCAGAACACCCAGCCATGGCCGGGGATTCAGGCGGTTCACACCAGAATGCCTGCCGTCGGGGCTGCCAACCGTTCGGGGCTTTCGACCTGGGTCGATACACCCGCACAGCGCAGAACCTCCGCGGAGGCGACCTTGCAAGATTACGGGAACGTTGCCGGTCGGGTCAAACTCGCTCGACCAGGTGTGATCGGACCCTCGGTCATTGTTCTGCGGGCGGCGGTCCGGCGGGGCGTCCCGCCGTACGACGCCGCGGCCGTCGGCGCACCGCGACCACCGATTCCGTCCCGGCACCCGACGCCGGACCAAAGGTCGTGAGCGGTGCGGCCGCGGCATCCTGCGCCGTGATGACCACCGGTTCGGGTGCCGTTGTCGGCGACGCGGCGCGGCGCACCACCCGGCGACGTCGCTTCGGTGTCACAGCAGCGTCGTCGGGATGATCAACCGCTGCGACGTCGGGCTCGCTCGAGGGCTCCTCGGCGTCGGCGTCACCGACAGATTCATCGACCACGGCGTCGGGTTCGGCCACAACGGTCGCCTCGGTCGTCGGAGGTGAATCGGGTGCTTGGGTCGAGTCGTCCTGCGGTGTCGAGGTATCCACCTCGTCGGCCGCGCTCGTCGCCGCGTCGCCGTCGGTCGCCGCCTCGACATGCGTCGTGTCGTCGTCCTCGTCGTGCGCGTGTGCAGCCATCGCCCGGAACATCGGGTGCTCGGCCGGTTTGTGCGCCGGCTTGGCCTCCGGCGCCGCCTCGGTCTTCCGTTTGCCGCGGCGCGAACGCTTCGACCCGGCACCGTCGGTGCGATTGGTGTCCTCGGTGCGGACCTCGACCGGGTTGGCGTGCACGATGATGCCGCGCCCACAGCAGGTGGTGCAGGTGGTGGAGAAGGCCTCGAGCAGGCCGGTGCCAAGTCGCTTTCTCGTCATCTGAACGAGTCCGAGCGAGGTCACCTCGGACACCTGGTGCCGCGTCCGGTCACGCGCGAGCGCCTCGGTGAGGCGTCGAAGCACCAGGTCACGGTTGGATTCGAGGACCATGTCGATGAAGTCGACGATGATCATCCCGCCGATGTCGCGCAGCCTCATCTGCCGCACGATCTCCTCGGCGGCTTCCAGGTTGTTGCGGGTGACCGTCTCCTCGAGATTGCCTCCAGAGCCGGTGAACTTGCCGGTGTTGACGTCGACGACGGTCATCGCCTCGGTGTGCTCGATGATCAGCGTGCCGCCCGAGGGCAGCCACACCTTGCGGTCGAGCGCCTTGGCCAGTTGTTCGTCGATGCGATGCACGACAAAGGAATCCGGCGCGTCGGCGTGGGCCTTGTCGAACTTCTCGACGCGCTCCATGAGGTCGGGCGCCACCGAACTGACGTAGCCGTCGACGAGGCTCCACGCCTTGTCGCCTTCCACCACGAGCTTCTTGAAGTCCTCGTTGAACAGGTCGCGGACCACACGGACCAACAGGTCCGGCTCCTCGTAGAGTGCCTTCGGGTTGGACGCCCCCGAGCCCTTCTTCGCCCCGGCGACCGACTCGTCGATCGCCTTCCACTGCGCTTCCAGTCGGGCGATGTCGGCACCGAGATCCTCGGCGCTGACGCCTTCGGACGCGGTGCGGATGATCACGCCGGCGTCGTCGGGCACCAACTTGGCCAGAATCTGCTTGAGCCGCTTGCGTTCCACGTCCGGCAGCTTGCGACTGATACCGGTCGACGAGCCGCCGGGCACGTAGACCAGGTAGCGGCCGGCCAGCGAGATCTGGGTGGTCAGGCGTGCACCCTTGTGCCCGACCGGGTCCTTGGAGACCTGGACGAGCACATTGTCGCCGGGCTTGAGGGCCTGCTCGATCTTGCGCGAGCCACCGTCGAGCCCCGCGGCATCCCAGTTGACCTCACCGGCGTACAGGACGCCGTTGCGGCCACGCCCGATGTCGACGAACGCGGCCTCCATGCCCGGCAGCACGTTCTGCACGCGGCCGAGGTAGATGTTGCCGACCATCGACGACGAGGTCTCCGTGGTGACGAAATGTTCCACCAGGACGCCGTCCTCGAGGACCGCGACCTGCGTGTAGTCCTCGACCGGAGTGGCGTGCCCATGCCCGCCGTCGTCGCCCCCGCCGAGCGCGATGCGGCTGTTAGCGCTGCGCTCACGGACAACCATCACCCGGTCGACCGCCTCGCGGCGGGCCAAGAACTCCGATTCGGTCAGGATGGGCGGACGACGACGACCGGCGTCGCGCCCGTCGCGTCGGCGCTGACGCTTCGCCTCGAGTCGGGTGGATCCGGAGATCCCCTGCACCTCGTCCCGGGCCCGCTTGCTGCGCGGCTCCCGCTCGTGAACGACGGTGTTCGGCGGATCATCGGGCGAGGAGGACTCGTCGGAGTCGGCGCCCCCCTTGCGACGGCGACGCCGCCGGCGACGCCGGGTCGACGAACCCTCGGCGCCGTTGTCGGCGTCGGAATCAGTCGAGTCGCCCTCGTCGGCCGATGCCGCGCCATCCTCATCGGAGGTGTCTGCATCGCCGTCGGAGCCTTCGCCCTGGGCGTCGGAGGTCTTCTTCTTGGACTTCTTGCCCTTCTTGCCGGACGGCTTGCCCGACTTCTTGGCGCCCGATCCGTCGCCACCGCCGGCATCATCCTGCGATCCGGACGATGATTCCGAGCCATCAGCAGGCCCGGCGGTGTCGTTGTCGGTGGCACCGCTCACCGCGCCGTCGGAACCAGCGTCGTCGGTAGCTGCGCCGTCGGAACCAGCGTCGTCGGAAGCTGCGTCGTCGCCGCGGGTGTCATCGCTGCCCTGTTCGCCGCGTCCGCGACCACGGCCCCGACGCCCGCGGCGCCTGCGGCGACGGCTCGAGTCACCCGAACCCTCGTCGGAAGACGAGTCGTCATCGCTGTCGGCGGAATCCGACTGCGCTTTGTCGCCGGTGTCTTTGTCACTTGCGTCGGACGCGGCCGAAGCCTGGTCGGGTGCGTCGCGCTTGGGCGCCGGACTCGCGCCACGCTCGGGTGCCTGCGGCTGGAGGAACAGCGGCCCGGCAGCGACTGCTGCGCTTTCGTCCGCGATCGGCCGGTCGTATTGGCTCGATGCCGCCGAGAACAGAGTCGGCTGTGCCGTGGCCGGTTCCTCGACCTGGGCCTCGACCTGGGTCGTGTCCACCTCGGCGGGCGCGCTCCCGGCTTCGGTGGCGACTGCCGGGGCGGCCGCTTGGGTATCGGTCACCGGCGTGGCGGCCTCGGCGTCGGGTGCCGGCGTGGCGGCCTCGACGGTTGCTGTTTCCGCCTCGGGCGCCTCTGGGCCGGCCACATCGACCCCGCCGGCCACATCGACGGCGGCAAGCGACGAGGCATCAACCTCGACGTGGTGGCGCACACGGTCGGCGACGGCCTGCGCAACGTCGGGTTCGACGCTGGATTGTGCGCTTCGGATCTGCGCTCCGAGCTCGGCCAGGTGCGCAAGCACCTGACGGCTCGTCACGCCCAAGGCTCGGGCGAGCGCGTGCACACGAAGTCTGCTGGAAAATTGTTCCGCCGATCCGGACGCTGCGTTCGCGTCAGCCGGCGACCCGTTGTCGGTCACTCAGTCTCCTCGAACCCCCGGGCGCGTCGGGCTGACGCGGCCACGCGAGGGTCTGCTCTGTGTCCCGGCCCGCGGGCCGGTGTTGTGTGGTCTGCGCGTCGTCGGTGATCCGGGTTGCCGGACCGTCCTCTGACGCTCTTGCATGGCGATGACGGCGCCGCGCTGTCGTTCAGGCCGCCGACCGGCGTGTGATTGTGCCGGTCCGCGCCGATACCGGGCGCGTCATCGGTGTTGCCGTGGACAAAGTGTGTCGCCGACAACTGTGCAAGTATCCCACACCCCGATCCGATAGCCGCAAACTATGACCCTTTTTGGCGTCCGCAGTGATTGTCGGCCTCGCGACAACCGGTGCCGTATGGGAGAAAGCGAGTGCTGCAGCACTCGCTTTCTCCCATTCGACTCGAGTGCTGGGCGGTCAGCTACCGAGCTCGGGGAACCAGAGCGCGATCTCCCGCTCTGCGGACTCCGGCGAGTCGGACCCGTGGACCAGGTTGTTCTGGGTGGACAACGCGAAGTCACCGCGGATCGTGCCGGGCACCGCCTTCTCCACCGGGTCGGTTCCACCCGCGATCTGGCGGAACGCGGCCACCGCACGCGGGCCTTCGAGCACGGCGGCGACCAGCGGACCGGACGTGATGAACTCCAGCAACGACGGATAGAACGGTTTGCCCTCGTGCTCGGCGTAGTGGCCACGGGCCACCTCGTCGCTGACGGTCTTCAGTTCGAGCGCGACCAGCGACAATCCTTTGCGTTCGATACGGCTGACGATGTCGCCGACGAGCGCGCGGGCGACGCCGTCGGGCTTGATGAGGACGAGAGTTCGTTCGGTCACGATCACACCTTAGTGGTGTTGGGGATCAGGAACAGTACTGACCCGCGACGGGGAAGAATCCGTAGTTGAACAGGCTGCCGTCGCGCGAACGCGGGTCGACGACCACCTGCACGCAGCCGCCGGGTGATGCGAGCGCTCCCGCGAGGGCGAGGTCGAATTGCTTGGCCAAGGCCAGGTTCGCGGGCCGGTACTGCGCCGGTACGGGCAGCGATGCGACGGCCGCGGCGATCTTCATCCCGGCAGCCCGCTTGGTCACCTCGTGCGTCGCGATGTAGCTGTACTCACCTTGACCCACCGGGACCGGGGCATCGGCGGTGGGGATCACGATCTCCGGTGTGCTCGGTGCCGCATGCGCCGAGCCGGTCAGCGCCGAACTCATCAGGGCCGAACTCATCAGGGCCGAACTCGCCAGCGCCAACGCACAAACCGCCCCGCCGAGCATGGCCGGGACGCGCAGGCGCAGACGTCGGGTGGAATGGAGATCAGAGTGGTTGAGCTGCACGTAGTTCCTCACGTCCGGACGACATCTGTTGAAACCGAGGAACGCCACCCCCGACCACTACGGTCCGCCCCCGGCTCGCGTCATTCTCACAGGTATCCCCTGCCCAAGGGAACCCATGCCGATAACGTTCCCGCAACAGCTGTTGCAGCGGGCGGATACCGGCGGTCGCGATCTCAAACCGATCAGTCGTCGATGGGTTCCTGACCTGGCAGCAGACCCAACTCGATCCGACGTTCGACGTCGAGTTTGACGTAGCGGATGTACACCCAGACGCACAGGAACAGCACCCCCACGACGGCGATCGACCAGTGGAAGATGCCACCTGCGATCACCGCGAACTGCAGACCGAGGTCGATGGTCAGAGCGTTGCGTCGTCCCTGCATCCCGGCTGCGAGAATCAGCGCGACCGTCACCACCGCGAGGTAGGCGCCGGAAAACCACGTCAGGCCGCCGGCGATGCGCGCGACGATCGGGAACGTCAGGATCATCACGATGACCTCGAGGATCAGCGTTCCGGCCATCACCCCGCGCAGCCCTTTCCACGGATCGTTGGCCGGCGGGGTGAACCGTGTCGGCGCGTCGGTCATCGCGGTTCCTTGGTCATCGTGGTTCCTTCCCGAACAGCGTCCGTGCCGAGCCGGCCGTCACCACCGACCCGGTGATGACGACACCCGCACCGGAGACGGGTTCGCCGTCGACCTCCTCGGCCAGCGCGATCGCTGCCTCCACCGCGTCCGGCAGGAACGGCTTCACCTCGACCCGCTCCTCGCCGAAGATCTCGACGGCGTAGTCGGACAGGGTCGCGGTGTCCAGCGCGCGCGGCGACCCGTTGTTGGTCAGCACCACCATGTCGAAAACGGGTTCCAGAGCCTCCAACAGACCGCGCGCATCCTTGTCGCCGAGCACCCCGACGACCCCGATCACCCGACGGAAGTCGAACTCCTCGACGAGCGCCTGCGCGAGAGCCATTGCGCCGTGCGGGTTGTGGGCGGCATCGACGAATACCGTCGGCGCGCTGCGCAACCGTTCCAACCGTCCGGGTACCGCCACCGACGCGAATCCCTCGCGCACGGCCTCGATGTCGAGTTGGCGCTGCGCACCCGCGCCGAAGAACGCCTCCACGGCTGCCAGCGCCAGTGCGGCATTGCCCGCCTGGTGTGCTCCGTGCAACGGCAGGAAGACCTCGTCGTAGACGCCGCCGAGCCCGCGTAACGTCAGCATCTGCCCACCGACCGCGGTGATCGATTCCAGGACGGTGAATTCGCTGCCGGCCCGGGCCACCACGGTGCCCGCCTCGACGGTCGCCCGCAGCAGGACGTCGGTGACCTCCGGCTCCTGCGGGGCGAGCACCGTGATCGGGTCCACCGGGACGAGCGCATCGGGATCGGCTGCCTTGATGATTCCGGCCTTCTCCCCCGCGATCGCAGTCAGCGTGTCCCCGAGGTAGTCGGCATGATCCATCGCGATCGGCGTGATCACCGCGACCGCTGCGTCGATCACGTTGGTGGCATCCCACCGGCCGCCCATGCCCGTCTCGACCACTGCGACGTCGACCGGCGCCTCGGCGAACACCGCGTATGCCATCGCGGTGAGGACCTCGAACTTGCTCATCCGGGGGCCGCCCGCAGCCGTGGACGAATCGTCGACCATCGTGATGTAGGGCTCGAGCTCACGATAGGTGTCGATATAGGTGCGAGCGGCAATCGGCTTGCCGTCCAGCGAGATTCGCTCGGTCACCCGTTGCAGGTGCGGGCTGGTGATCCGGCCGGTCCGACGATGCAGCGCAACGAGCAGCGCGTCGATCATCCGGGTCACCGATGTCTTGCCGTTGGTACCCGCGATGTGAATGGCCGGGTACCCGTGTTGCGGCGAGCCGAGCAGGTCCATCAGAGTGCTGATGCGCGTCAGCGACGGCTCGATCTTGGTCTCGGGCCACCGAGTGTCGAGGTCGGCCTCCACCTCGGCGAGTTCGGCCAGATCTTCCGCCGAATCCTCCGTCGGCACGTCCGCGACCACCTGATCCTCGGCGTTTGCCGCCTCGTCGTCGAGAAGCGCCGAAAGGCCCAGCGGATCACCGCCGATGGCCGGATCTTCTTCCGGCCAACCGTCGTTCATTCCGTCCGAATCACTCACGCGCCACCCATACTCGCCAGCTTGGCGCCGATGCGCTCCACTTCCTCGCCGGCCACGCGCTGCCGTTCGCGGATCTTGTCGACGACGTGGTCGGGCGCCTTCGACAGAAACTGGTCGTTGCCCAGTTTGGCTGTCGTGGAAGACAATTCCTTCTCCGCGGCGGCGAGGTCCTTGTTGAGGCGCTTGCGTTCGGCCGCCACGTCGACGGTTCCGGTGGTGTCGATCTCGACGGTCACCGTGGCACGACTCAGCCGCACCTCGAGCGTTGCGGTCGCCGCGAATCCCTCGGCCTCAGGATCGAGCCGGGCCAGCGATCGGACGTAGGGCAGCGTGGCGTCGAGTCCGGCGGTGTCGAGTGCGTCGAATCGTGCGGCGACACGCTGACCCGGTCGCAGTCCCTGGTCGCTGCGGAAGCGGCGGACCTCGGTGATGAGCTTCTGCAGGTCGTCGATCAATCCGGCCGCCTCGGCATCCGGCGTCGCGCCGGACGGTTCCGGCCACGACGCGATCACCAGCGACTCGCCACCGGTGAGGGCCTTCCACAGCACCTCGGTCACGAAGGGCATCACCGGCGACAGCGCCCGCAGCAGTGGATCGAGCACTGCGCCGAGAACCAAAGACGTGGTGCGAGAACGGCCTTCATCTTCCGAGAACTGCACCTTGGCCAGCTCGAGATACCAGTCGCACACCTCGTCCCAGGCGAAGTGATAGAGCGCCTCGCAGGCCTTGGAGAACTCGTAGGATTCGAACCCGGCATCTACCTCCGCCAGTACTTCGTCCAGGCGGCCCAGAATCCACCGATCGGCGACGGTCAGTTCGTCGGCCGCCGGGAGTTCACCCACCGCGGCACCGTTCATCAGGGCAAACTTGGTCGCGTTGAACAGCTTGGTAGCGAAGTTCCGGGACGACGACGCGTGGTCCTCGCCCACCGAGATGTCGCTGCCCGGGTTGGCTCCGCGGGCCAGGGTGAACCGCAGCGCATCCGCTCCGAAGCGCTCCACCCAGTCGAGCGGATCGATGCCGTTACCCTTCGACTTCGACATCTTCCGGCCATGCTCGTCACGAACCAGACCGTGCAGGAACAGATTTCGGAACGGAACCGCTGCTTGCGGGCCGAAGTCCCGACCGACGTAGGTGCCGAACATCATCATCCGGGCCACCCAGAAGAACAGGATGTCGTAGCCGGTGACCAAGACCGAGGTCGGATAGAACTTCGCCAGGTCGGCGGTTTCGTCGGGCCAGCCGAGCGTCGAGAACGGCCACAGCCCCGACGAGAACCAGGTGTCGAGGACGTCGGTCTCCTGCACGTAGCCCTCGGGTGCCTGCTCGTCGGGTCCCACACAGACGATGTCGCCCTCGGGTCCGTACCAGATCGGGATGCGGTGGCCCCACCACAACTGCCGCGAGATGCACCAGTCGTGCATGTTGTCGACCCAGGCGAACCAGCGCGGTTCCATAGAGGTCGGGTGGATCACGGTGTCACCGGCGCGCACGGCGTCACCCGCCGCCTTGGCGAGGGTATCCACCTTGACCCACCACTGCATCGAGAGACGCGGTTCGATGGGCTCACCGGTGCGTTCGGAATGCCCGACGCTGTGCAGATACGGTCGGACCTCCTTGACGATCCGTCCCTGCGCAGCAAGCGTCTCGCGGATCTTGACCCGCGCCTCGAACCGGTCCATACCGTCGAATTCGGTTGCGGTACCGGCGATTCGCGCGGACTCGTCCATGATCGTCGGCATCGGCAGGTCATGGCGCTGCCCGATCGCGAAGTCGTTGGGATCGTGCGCGGGGGTGATCTTGACTGCGCCGCTGCCGAATTCGGGATCCACGTAGTCGTCGGCGATGACCGGAATGCGGCGGTCGACGAAGGGGTGCTCGAGTTCGGTGCCGATCAGATGCGCGTACCGCTCGTCGTCGGGGTGCACGGCGATCGCCGTGTCACCGAGCATCGTCTCCAACCGCGTGGTCGCGACCACGATGTGCGGCTGCGCATCGTCGAGTGAGCCGTAACGGAAGCTGACGAGTTCGCCCTCGACGTCGGCGTAGGACACCTCGATGTCGCTGACCGCAGTCTTGAGTACCGGTGACCAGTTGACCAGGCGCTCGGCCTGATAGATCAGCCCGTCGTCGTACATCTTCTTGAAGACCGTGTGAACCGCCCGGGAAAGGCCGTCGTCCATCGTGAAGCGCTCACGACTCCAGTCGACGCCGTCACCGAGACGACGCATCTGCTCGCCGATGTTGCCGCCGATCTCGGCCTTCTCTGCCCACACCCGCTCGATGAAGGCTTCCCGGCCCAGATCGTCGCGAGTCTTGCCCTCCTGCGCCAACTTGCGTTCGACCATGGTCTGCATGGCGATCGCCGCATGGTCCATGCCCGGCAGCCACAGCACTTCGTAGCCCTGCATCCGGCGGCGGCGCGACAGCGCATCCATCAGGACATGCTCGTAGGCATGCCCCATGTGCAGCGAACCGTTGACATTGGGCGGTGGGATGACGATGGAGAAGGGCGGCTTGTCGGTGTCCGCGTCGGCGGTGAAATAGCCGGCATCCAGCCACTCCTGGTACAGCCGGGACTCGTGCTCGGCGGGATCCCAGGACTTCGGCAGTTCGGACGTCGGGTCGGGTGCGCTCACGCAGGCCATTCTATTGGGCTGCGCGCATCGCCCCTGCGGGAGGTTATCCCCGTCATCGAGCGACCCTCAGACGCGCAGGCGGTGCAGATCCTCGGGGGCATTCACGTTGACCAGCCAGTCCGGCTCGGAGACCGAGATGCGGTAGGTGGTCAGCGCGTCGAGCGCCGCGGTCATCCGCCGCTCACCGGTGGCGACCACGTCGGCAATCACCCCGGCGGCATCGGTGCGGTAGATGCCGGCCATCGGATGGTCTCGCTGGTTGTCGTGGGCGATGACCGCCTGTGCCGACGGTGTGACGCCGGTGAGCAGTTCGTCGATGAGTTCCGCCGAGATCAGCGGCATGTCGGTCGCACAGACGAAGGCCAGTTCGGCTCCTCCGGCGGCTGCGGCGGACAATCCCGCGACCAGGCCGCCAAGCGGGCCTGCGCCCGGCTCCTCGTCGGTGATCCACTGCGCCTCGGGCCCGCCGGTGCCGAACAGACCCTGATACGCCGAGGATTCCTCGGTCGCCACCACCAGAATCGGCTCGCACCGCCCGGCGGCGACCCGCACGATGCGCGCCAGCATCGGCTCGCCGTCCCAGTCGAGTGCCGCCTTGTCCTGACCCATGCGCCGCGACCGTCCGCCTGCGAGGACGATGCCGGCCAGTCGTCCGTCCGACGCTTCGGTTCGGGGTGCGTTGTGTTCCGTGTCTCCCATGCACCCAGTGTGTGGCAACGATCGCCTTTTGGGGTGCAGGATGGGAATCATGAGCAGTTCTCACGGCCCCGACGACCACCAGGTGCACGAACCCGAGTCCGTCCACCTGGGCCATGTGAAGTCGTACGCGGCCGGCGTTCCGGCCGTCGCGGTGGCATTGCGACGCGGGGTCGAGCAGATGGGCCCACTGCGGACGGCCAAGACCCTCACGAAACTCAACCAGCGCGACGGCTTCGACTGCCCCGGCTGCGCGTGGCCCGAGAACCCGGGCCACCGCAAGCACGCCGAGTTCTGTGAGAACGGCGCCAAAGCGGTGGCCGAGGAGGCAACCAAACGCAAGGTGACGCCTGGGTTCTTCGCCAAGCACTCCGTCGACGACCTGCGGACACGGTCCGGGTACTGGCTGTCACAACAGGGCCGGATCACCCATCCCATGTATCTCGCACCCGGCGACACCCACTACCGGGAGATCAGCTGGGACGACGCCAATCGACTTGTTGACGAGGAGATCTCGGCGATGGACTCGCCCGACGAGGCCGCCTTCTACACGTCGGGACGCACCAGCAACGAAGCCGCCTTCGTCTACCAACTCCTTGCCCGCAGCATCGGAACCAACAACCTGCCCGACTGCTCCAACATGTGCCACGAGTCCTCGGGCACGGCACTGGGCGCGTCGATCGGGATCGGCAAGGGGTCGGTCACCGTTCCCGATCTCGAAGCGGCCGATCTGATCATCATCGCCGGACAGAATCCCGGCACCAACCATCCGCGGATGCTGTCGACGCTCGAGAAGGCCAAGCACAACGGCGCCACCATCGTGGCGGTGAACCCGCTGCCGGAGGCCGGCCTCATGCGGTTCAAGGATCCGCAAAAGGTCGGTGGCGTGGTCGGCGCCGGCGCGAAACTCGCCGACGACTTCCTCCAGATTCGGCTCGGTGGCGACATGGCCTTGTTCCGCGGTGTCGCGCGTCTCCTCCTCGACGCCGAACGCGCGGCTCCCGGAACGGTTTTCGACCACGACTTCCTCGACAATCACTGCGCCGGGGTCGACGACTATCTCCGCCTCCTCGAGGACGTCGATCTCGACGAGATCGTGCAGGCCACCGGGCTGACCCGCGGACAGATCGTCACCCTGGCCGAGAAGGTCGCGTCGTCGGACCGGATCGTCCTGTGTTGGGCCATGGGTTTGACGCAGCACCGCCACGGGGTCGCGACCATCGCCGAGGGCACCAACGTCCTGCTGTTGCGCGGAATGATCGGCAAGCCCGGCGCGGGCCTCTGCCCGGTGCGTGGTCATTCGAATGTCCAAGGCGACCGCACGATGGGCATCTTCGAGAAGATGCCCGAGTCGTTCCTCGCGGCCCAAGACGCGGAGTTCGGTATTTCGAGTCCACGCAAACACGGATACGACACCGTCGCCGCGATCGCTGCAATGCACCGCGGCGAGATCCGCCTGTTCATGGCGATGGGCGGCAACTTCGTGTCGGCGGCGCCCGACACCGCGTTCACCGAGGAGGCGCTACGACGCTGCGCCCTGACCGTGCATGTCAGCACCAAACTCAACGAGTCACATCTGGTGACCGGGACGGCAGCCCTCATCCTGCCCACCCTCGGGCGCACCGACAAGGACGTTGTGGACGGTGTGCCGCAACAGGTTTCGGTTGAGGACTCGATGTCGGTGGTACATCTGTCGCGTGGCTCGCTTCCCCCCGCCTCGGATCAGCTGCGCAGCGAGATCGCGATCGTCTGCGACCTCGCACGCACCGTCCTCGGCGACGATCATCCGGTGCCGTGGCGACGGTTCCGCGGCGACTACGACGCCATCCGGGACCGTATCGAGCGGGTCATTCCGGGGTTCGAGGACTTCAACATCCGCGTGCGCAAATCCGACGGCTTCACCCTGCCGCACCCACCGCGGGACGACCGAGAGTTCGACACCCCCAACGGCAAGGCCAACTTCGCGGCGCAACCGCTGGAATGGCTACCGGTACCCGAGGGTCGATTGATTCTGCAGACGATGCGCAGTCACGACCAGTACAACACCACGATCTACGGCCACGACGACCGGTACCGCGGGATCAAGGGCAATCGGCACGTCGTCATGGTCCACCCCGACGACATCGCCGCCTTCGGCCTCACCGCGGGCGACCACGTCGACATCGTGTCGGAGTTCGACGGTCCGGACGGAACCGAGGAGCGCCGCGTCGAAGGCTTCGAGGTCGTCGCCTACGACACCCCGCGCGGAAATGCGGCGGCGTACTACCCGGAGACCAATCCGCTGGTGCCGCTGCGATCGGTCGCCAAGGGATCGAACACACCGGTGTCGAAGGCGGTCGTCATCCGGTTGGAGCGGGTCGGCGACCAGCTTCCACGCTGACCACCCAACGCAAAGATCCCACCGCTACAGCTGTGAGCGGTGGGATCTTCGCAACCCTCGTCTGTCAGGCGCTCTTGTCGCGCCGTTCGTCGCGGTTGTCCTTGCGCGGCACGATGGTCGGCAGGACGTTGTCGCGGACCGTCTCGCCGGTCACCACGACCTTCTCCACGTCGTCGCGGCTCGGGATGTCGTACATCACCGGCAGCAGGACCTCTTCCATGATCGCCCGGAGACCACGAGCGCCGGTGCCCCGGTGGATCGCCTGGTCTGCGACGGCCTCGAGCGCATCCTGAGTGAACTCGAGTTCCACGTTGTCCATGTCGAACAGCCGGGTGTACTGCTTGACGAGCGCATTCTTCGGTTCGGACAGGATGCTGACCAGCGACTCCTTGTCGAGGTTCGTCACCGAGGCGACAACCGGGAGACGACCGATGAACTCCGGGATCAGACCGAACTTGATGAGATCCTCGGGCATCACCTCGGCAAAGTGATCGGTGGTGTCCACCTCGTCCTTGGTGGCCACGTCGTTGCCGAAGCCGATGCCGCGCTTGCCGATCCGCTCGGACACGATCTTCTCGAGTCCGGCGAACGCCCCCGCCACGATGAACAGCACGTTGGTGGTGTCGATCTGGATGAACTCCTGATGCGGATGCTTGCGCCCGCCCTGCGGCGGCACCGACGCCTGGGTGCCCTCGAGAATCTTCAGCAGCGCCTGCTGCACGCCCTCACCGGACACATCACGCGTGATCGACGGGTTCTCGCTCTTGCGGGCGATCTTGTCGACCTCGTCGATGTAGATGATCCCGGTCTCGGCGCGCTTCACGTCGTAATCGGCGGCCTGGATCAGCTTCAGCAAGATGTTCTCGACGTCCTCACCCACGTATCCGGCCTCGGTGAGGGCCGTGGCGTCGGCGATCGCGAACGGCACGTTCAGCATCTTCGCCAGGGTCTGGGCGAGATAAGTCTTGCCGCAACCGGTCGGACCGAGCATCAGGATGTTGGACTTCGCGAGTTCGACGGTCTCGCCGGTCCGCGAATCCTTCTTCTCCCCGGCCTGAATGCGCTTGTAGTGGTTGTAGACGGCCACCGCCAGGGTGCGCTTCGCGGTGTCCTGACCGATGACGTAGTTCTCGAGGAAGTCGCGGATCTCGGCCGGCTTGGGCAGTTCGTCGAGCTTGACGTCGCCGCTCTCGGCGAGTTCCTCCTCGATGATCTCGTTGCACAGATCGATGCACTCATCGCAGATGTAGACGCCTGGGCCGGCGATCAGCTTCTTCACCTGCTTCTGGCTCTTGCCGCAGAACGAGCACTTCAGCAGATCCCCACCGTCTCCGATTCGTGCCATCTCGTGCTGTACCTACTTCCTCGTTCTTCTCGTCACCGCCCCGCCGGGCCTGCCGAGTCGGCAGTCCACTCCGGTGGCGGACACGTGCCGGACGTTGCGTACGCAGGACACGGGCTCACCATCGACGCGCCATTCGCCAGTAACACGACGGTACTCGTGTGCCGCGTGAACTTCGACCGATAACACCAAATGTCGTGACTGTTGTTTGCCTTGTCCGGGCGTCAGGGTCTTCTTCGGTTGGATGTCGCAGACGTCAAGGATGACGCCGTTGCGCACCGCGGTGGCGCACCCGCGTCCCGGCGTGTCGGAACGGCCAGACACCGACGGGCGAGCCACCGAGGTCAGGACGACGACTTCTTCAGCGACTTCTTGCGGTACTCGAACACCTCGTCGACGATGCCGTACTCCTTGGCGGCCTCGGCGGTGAGGATGTTGTCGCGGTCGGTGTCCTTGCGGATCTTCTCTGCGGGCTGCCCCGTGTGCCCGGCCAGGATCTCGTCGAGACGGTTGCGAATGCGCTCGATCTCCGCGGCCTGGATCTCGAGGTCGGAAACCTGACCCTGATATGCGCCGCCGGTGCGCGGCTGGTGAATGAGGATCGTCGCGTTCGGGAGCGCTGCACGCTTGCCTGGCGTGCCGCCGGCCAGCAGGATTGCTGCCGCCGACGCCGCCTCACCCAAGCAGACCGTCACGATGTCGCAGTGCACGTACTGCATGGTGTCGTAGATCGCCAACATGTCCGGCACGCTGCCGCCGGGCGAATTGATGTACATCGTGATGTCCCGGTCCGGGTCCTGCGACTCGAGGACGAGGAGCTGAGCCATCACGTCGTTGGCAACGGTCTGGTCGATGGGCGTTCCGACGAAGACGATGCGCTCTTCGAAGAGCTTTGCGTACGGGTCGTACTGCCGCTGCCCGTTGGGCGTGTGCTCGATGAACTGCGGGAGGATGTAGCGCGCCTCGATGCTCTTGAGCGCGAGTGCCGACGCGGGGATGCCCGCGGCGACCTCTGCGGCGTACGCGTCCGATGTGAAGGAGGTGGTCATCTGATGCTCCGTTGACTAGGTGGTGGGAGTGGGATGCCTGATCGGCCCGGCTCAGGACTGGGAGATCACGTGGTCGACGAGGCCGTACTCCTTGGCCTCGGCCGCGGTGAACCACTTGTCGCGGTCCGCGTCGGCCTCGATCTTCTCCAGGGGCTGACCGCTGAACTCGGCGTTGAGCCGGTTCATCTCCTTCTTGGTGGCCGCGAACTGCTCGGCCTGGATCGCGATGTCGGCCGCGGTACCACCGATTCCGGCGGACGGCTGATGCATCATGATGCGCGCGTGCGGGAGTGCATGACGCTTGCCCTTGGCGCCCGCTGCCAGCAGGAACTGCCCCATCGACGCGGCCATACCCATCGCGTAGGTGGCGACATCGCACTTGGCGAGCTGCATGGTGTCGAAGATCGCCATACCCGCGGTGACCGACCCGCCGGGCGAGTTGATGTAGAGGTTGATGTCCTTCGTCGGGTCCTCCGCGGCGAGCAGCAGGATCTGCGCGCACAGGCGGTTCGCGATGTCGTCGTCGACCTGCGTGCCGAGGAAGATGATGCGCTCACGCAGCAGCCGCTCGAACACCGAATCGGTCAGGTTCAGCCCGGCGACACCTGAACTCATGGTCGGTGTGTGGATGGTCGGCTTGGTCACGGTCCCTACCTTTACCTTGTTGTCGTGATGGCCTGTCGTGCTGATCGGCCGTCCTACTCGTCTGCCCCGTATTCGTCGGCGCCGTACTTCTCTGCGCGGGCCCGCCGGTCCTCGCACCTTCGGCGATCATGTCGTCTTGTCGAGACGTCTCCACCGACACTAGTCAATGCGAGTCGCCCGACACCCCCGCGGACACCGGTCTTCGCTGAGAGCAGAACAGCCGGCCGAGGCGAGTACACGCCCCGAACCGGCTGTTCGGCACCGATGTTCAGTTGTCGGTGTCGGCCGCTGTCTCGTTGTCGGCCGAGGTCTCGTCGTCGGCCGAGTCGCTGTCGTCACCGAAGAATTCGGAGGTGTCGACGGCGGCGCCGGTGGTGTCGGTGACAGTGATGTCCTTGACGATCCCGGCGAGGGCCTTGCCCCGGCGGACCTCGGCGAAGACCGCACCCACCTGATTGGCCTGCGACAGCTGCTGGATGAACTCCTGCGGCTGCATTCCGTAGCGCTGCGCCTGGAAGATGATCTGCTGGGTCAGCTCGTCCTGGCTGACCTGGGTGTCCTGCTGCTCGGCGATCGCGTCGAGCAGGAGCTCCGTGCGGACCGACTTCTCGGCCTCGTCGCGAGCTTCGGCGTCCCACTTCTCGCGCGTGGTGCCCTGTGCCTCGAGGAACTTGGCGAGCTGCTCGTCGTCATGTCCGAGCGCGTGGATGATCTGGTGCTGCTGTCCTTCGATTTGGCTCTCGACAACCTTCTCCGGCAGCGGAACCTCGACCGTCTCGAGCAGCTGCTCGAGCACCTTGTCGCGGATCGCGTTCGCCTGCTCGAGCTTCTTCGAGGTGGCGACCCGCTCGCGCAGACTCTCCTTCAGTTCGTCGACGGTGTCGAATTCGCTAGCCATCTGGGCGAACTCATCGTCGACCTCGGGCAGCTCGCGCTCCTTGACCGAGTTGACGGTCACGGTCACCGCGGCCTCCTCACCGGCGTGATCGCCGGCGACCAGCTTGGTGGTGAACACCTTGGTCTCGCCGGCCGCAAGGCCGACGAGGGCCTCGTCGAGACCGTCGATCAGCTGGCCGGAGCCCACTTCGTGCGACAGACCCTCGGTCGACGCCTCGTCGACGGGCTCGCCGTCGACCTCGGCGGCGAGATCGATCGATACGAAGTCGCCGTCGGCCGCACCGCGCTCGACGCCCTGCAGCGTGCCGAAGCGTGCGCGCAGTCCCTCGAGTTGCTCGTCGACTGCGGCGTCGTCGATCTCGACGGGGTCGACCTCGACCGACAGGGTCGAGTAGTCGGGCAGGGTGATCTCGGGACGGACGTCGACCTCAGCGGTGAAGGTGACGCTCTCGCCGTACTTCAGTTCCGACAGGTCGATCTCCGGCTGGCCGATGGCCTTGGTCTCGGTCTCTGCAACCGCCTCGGAGTACTTGCCCGGAATGGCCTCGTTGACGACCTGCGCAAGGATGGAGTCACGACCGACGCGTGCCTCGATCAGCTTCGCCGGCGCCTTGCCCGGACGGAAGCCGGGAATACGGATCTGCTGGGCCAACGACCGATACGTCCGGTCGAAGTCTGCCGACAGCTCCTCGAACGGGACCTCGACGTTGAGCTTCACTCGCGTCGGGGTGAGTTGCTCGACAGTGCTCTTCACGCCTACTGCTCCTTATGTCTGCTTACGGTGAGAGTCCGTGGGCCGGAGCCGAAAACGGCTGCACCGACCGAGTCGGGATGACAGGATTTGAACCTGCGACCCTCCGCTCCCAAAGCGGATGCGCTACCAAGCTGCGCCACATCCCGTGGACCTGAACTCGCGGGCGTCGACTTGGGTGTCCGACCGCGCTCGTGGGCCAACAGAAGATAGTACGTGGCCTGTCCGCCACGACGAAAAACGGGGCGATTTTTTCCTGCGCGCCGAGCCGGGTACAGTCTCAATCTGCACGCGACGCCAATGGCGATCCCATCCGGCGCCGTATGCACGCGGGTGTAGCTCAATGGTAGAGCCCTAGTCTTCCAAACTAGCTACGCGGGTTCGATTCCCGTCACCCGCTCCATCTGCCACCGCACATTTCCGCGACACGGTCGCCGACACATGCGGCTACTGTGATCTGTGCTACATGCGGCGTACGCTGGGGCCATGTCCTCCAGCCACAGCAAGAGCCAGCGCAAGTGTCCGACGTGCGGCGCGAATCTGTTCGTGCGCCGGGATGTCACCCGTTCCGATTCCGGCGTCGAACGTGTCGACGTGATGCTCGTATGCCGGGACGAATCCTGCTCCGAGCAGGTCCGTCACCTTCGCACGGAGCATCCACAACCCGCCTGACCGATCGTTTGTTCGTTGAACGAGCATTCGCGATGACGCATTGGGTCGAGCTGCGACGCGCACCGCGACACATCGCCGACGCCCCAGAATCCCTTGGTCAATCGACCGAGTTGACATGCTCCCGCTGACCCGGATGATTAGCCGAGTCGGGGGTCTGGATCAACTTCATCGGACCTCGCCCTGGGGGATTTACTCGAGCTCCATTTCTTCCGTCGAACTGCGTCACGACGCCGTCGGCAAACACTGGACGCCCGCGCGTACGTGCTGCAGTCGCGGTCACCGCGTCAGCCGCCCTGCTCGGAGCGGGCCTCGTCGTCGGGACCGGAGGTGCACACGCCGAGAACGTCGCATTGCCGACGCCGCTACCGGACAACTTCTACGCCCAGCCCGCAAACATCGCGAAATACAAGCCAGGACAGATCATTCGGGTTCGCGGGCGGGCCAACCCACCCGCGTTCTTCGACGTCCGGACCTATCAGATCAAGTTCCGCTCCACCGACAGCCAGGGCAAACCGATCGCCGCGGTGACCACCGTGCTGGTGCCGAACAACAAGCGCCCCAACGGTCCACTGCTGTCGTTCGAACACATCGTCAATGCCGTCGGCCTGGAATGCGCGCCCTCGCAGGCACTCTGGACGCAGGATCCCAATCTGACCATCCGGGAGGCACCGGCCCTCAACGTGGTCCTCCGGCAGGGATGGACAATCGCCATCCCCGATCACCTCGGTCCGCGCAGTTCCTACGGAGCCGCCAAACTCGGCGGACAGATCACCCTGGACAACATCAGGGCCGTGCAGGCATTCCGGACGGCAAACGTGGCGCACAGTCGTGTTGCGCTCGCCGGCTATTCGGGTGGCGGGATGGCAGCCGCGTGGGCTGCTGCACTCGCTCCGAAGTATGCGCCTGAACTCAAGCTGGTCGGTGCCGCCTACGGCGGTGTGCCGATGAACCTCATCAAGATGGCCGAGGGTCTCGGGTACACCAATCCGCACCCGGCGTTCGGCCTCGCCTTCGCCGCTGCGATCGGCCTCTCCCGCGAGTATCCGCAGCAGATCCCGATGCTGAAGTACCTTTCGCCCCTCGGCTGGCGGATGTTCTCCGAAATGCGCAACGCCTGCACCAACGACATCCTGCGCATCGGCGCCGCACACAGCGCAAAGCAGGTCGCCACCGGCGGCAAGCAGGTGTTCGAGGACAAGACCGCACGACGCGTCGTCGAGGAGAACAGCCTGTCGTGGTATCCCGGGGTTCCTCGTGTGCCGGTCTTCGAGTGGCACAGCCCCACCGATGTGTTGATCCCGGTGGCGTCGATCGACTACACCAAGCGGCGCTACTGCAGCGCCGGAGCGCGGGTGCAGACCCTGCTGACGCCGTCGCCCGATCATCTCAGTGCGGCTGTCATCGGACTCCTGCCGGCACTGCAGTATCTGACCGATCGCTTCAACGGATTGCCGGCACCCAGTAACTGCTGAATTCCGGCGATCCGGACGCCGACGCTCGGCACGACTTATCTGTGATGACCGTCACATATAAGTCGTGTCGAACGCTCGACCATTGCTTTTGCCAACCAGCACCGGCAATTCGCGATCGAGAGGCCGTCGACCGTCGGTAGCTCTTTGGACCCAAGGCAACAGTTGTGTAACGATGGATCAGCGCTCCCGGGGGGTGCGCACGAGACAATCAACCCCGAATCAGAGGTACGAACTCAGTGCTGACCAAGCCCTCTCGCCGAGCCCGACGTGGGCAGGCCCGACGACTGATCGCGGTGTTCGTCGGTGTGATCGCCATGGCGATCACCCTGCCCGGCATTGCCCAGGCTGCTCCGATCACCGTGGTCCCCGGCCTGCCGCCGGTCAACATTCCCGACGGCCTCAACATCCCGGGACTGCCGACCACGCCGCCCAAGAAGACGACTCCCAAGCCGCCGAGCACCACCAAGACGACTCCCGCAGATCCGGCGGCGCCGAATGTCAAGACTTCCACCGGGTGGATCGCGCTCGCGGATGACGCGACCCACAAGATCACCTGGTGGCGCAACGGCCGCGTGGTGAAGACCATGCCGATTTCCATGGGATCGGCAAAGCACCCCACCGCCAATGGCGTCTACCACACCAAGGAAAAGTACCGCGACATGTACATGGATTCGTCCACGTACGGCGTCCCGGTTGACTCCGCGGAGGGATACCGGACCTACGTCGAGTACGCGACGCGTATGTCGTGGGACGGCATCTTCATCCACGCCGCACCGTGGTCGGTGCAGCAGCAGGGTCGTAGCAACGTGAGCCACGGCTGCATCAACGTCAGCACCGCCAATGGGCAGTGGGTGTTCAACAACATCCCGCGCGACACCCCGATCGTGGTGCGCGGCACCGTCGGTGGACGTTACAACGGCACGTAATCTCCAACATCTCCATCAAAACGGGCGGTCGCGATGCGACCGCCCGTTTTGGGTTACAACGTTTGATCAGGCGGGCGCGCCCGCGTCGAGGTCGAGACGATTACCCACGGATCGCACCCGGGCGATCGCACGCATCTTGTTGACCGCGTCGAGCGCGGCCACCTTGTATCCCTCGGCCAGCGTCGGATAATTGAATACCGCGTCCACCAGGTAATCGACGGTGCCACCGAGTCCCATCACCGTCTGACCGATGTGCACCAACTCCGCGGCGTTGCTGCCAAAGGCGTGCACACCCAGCAGTGTGCGCTCTTCGGCATGGACGAGCAGCTTCAGCAAGCCGTAGGAATCCCCCATGATGGCCCCGCGCGCCAGTTCCCGGTAGCGGGCCACACCGACCTCGAACGGAATGTTCGCGGTGGTCAGCTGATCTTCGGTGCGGCCGACAAAACTGATCTCGGGAATCGCGTAGATCCCGATCGGCTGCAGGTCGACGTCGGTCTCGCCGACCGGTTCGCCGAAGGCGTGATAACTGGCGCGTCGACCCTGTTCCATCGAGGTGGCCGCGAGTGCGGGAAAACCGATGATGTCGCCGACCGCGTAGATGTGCTCGACCTCGGTCCGAAAGTGCTCGTCGACCTTCAGCCGGCCGCGCGCGTCCGCGGTGAGACCGGCGTCGGCCACCCGCAGCTCGTCGGACACCCCCTGTCTGCCTGCGGAGTAGAGAACGGTATCGGCCGGGATTTTCTTGCCCGACGCGAGGATGGTGAGTGTGCCCGACGGGTGCGTTTCGACGGTCTGGACATGTTCGCCGAAGCGGAACGTCACCCCGCGCTCACGCAGTTGGTATTGCAGCGCCTCGACGATCTCCCGGTCGCAGAAGTCCAGCATCGCCGGCCGCTGTTCGATCACGGTCACCTTGGTGCCGAGGGCCGCGAACATGGATGCGTACTCGATGCCGATCACCCCGGCACCGACGACCACCATCGATGCCGGGACCCGGTCGAGGTTCAGAATCTGATCGGAGTCCACGACAGTGGCACCGTCGAACTCGACCGATTTCGGCCGTGCCGGGCGGGTGCCCACCGCGACGACGAACTTGTCGGCACTGACGCGTTTGAGATCACCGGTGGCGTCTTCGATCGCGATCTCGTGCGGACCGGTGAAATAGGCGCTGCCGATGAGCATCGTCACCGAGTTGCGGGCGAGCTGGTTCTGGATGACATCGATCTCCTTGCCCACCACATGCATTGTGCGCGCGGACAAGTCGGTGACCGTGATGTCGGACTTGAGGCGATAGGACTGTCCGTAGAGCTCCCGCTGATTGAGTCCGGCGAGGTAGAGCACCGCCTCGCGCAGCGTCTTCGACGGGATGGTGCCCGTGTTGATACACACGCCGCCCACCATGTCGCGACGTTCGACGATCGCGGCGCGTCTACCGAGTTTCGCGGCGGCAATCGCCGCCTTCTGGCCGGCCGGTCCTGACCCGATGACCACGATGTCGTAATGATCCACTGCACATGCTCCGCTCGAGGAAGATACCCGTGGCCACCATGGCCGTCATCAAGTGTCGCGCAGATGGCCGTGACGCACGACTCGAGCGAGCCGATCGGTCCAGTGGTCAGGCGGCCTCGGGCGAGCGGTGCCCGACATCGGAGAAAGTGACCTGGACCTGCAGCCAGTGTGCCATGACCTCACAGCCCGTCGAACTCGGATCCGTGGCCGACGACCGGCGATACGGTTCGACCTCGTATGACGTGTGGCGACCGCCGGTCCGGTTGCGGAATACCATGCCACGCACCGGGATCGTCGCCGGCAGGTAGCACCGCACCGCGTGCCACGCCGAGGAGAGTCGGACGACGTCCCGGCGCCACTGCGACGGACGCAGCGCCGTGCGGCCGGCATTCTGGAAGGCATTGGTACGCAATAGTTCCCAGCCGTCCCGCATCCACTCCCCCATTCCGGTGAGGCACACACCCGCGGTGAGGTCGGCGATGTCGCGCACCAGCGAGTCGGAGTCTGCGTTGCAGATGACGTCGTCGGCCGCGCCCACCCAGCGTGCCGGGATCTGCGGCGGCAGTTGCGGTCCCGGCCCCGCCACACCCCAGCCTGCGCACCCGGCGACCGCACCCGGGGGTTGGTGCGGGTCGGCGACGAATCCGACGGCGATCACGTTGCGCAGCGCCGGATCGTCCTCGCGGGCCATGGCGTGCAGCGCCGTCCGGATCACCACTGCGCCCTGGGAGTATCCGACCATGGCCACCGGGCCGACGATGCCGGATACCGCCGCACGAAGACTCTGGACACCGATCCCCACGCTGGCCAGGAAACTCATCCCCCCGGCGCGTGGCGCGGGGCCGTAGCTGGCCGGATAGCCCACCCAGCGGCAGTCGAATCGTTCGTCGAGCGAGTCGGCCACCGCGCCCAACAGTCCGGTCACCGAGCTGCGCGTGTCACCCTCGAACGACTCCCCGGTGCCGCCCACGAACAGCACAGTGACGGCCGTCATGTTCGCACCGGGAACCGCGAGATCGACTGTCTCGTCGACCGGTGGGGCGATCACCTCAGGTGCCATGACTCCATGATGGGCACGCTCTGTGAGAAAGTCCCCGGGGCGCGCTGAGTGTTCACTGAGTGGTGCTGCCTTCAACCTGATCGGGGTAAGGGAGATCACCCCCGATCAGGTTGATTAACACGTTCGTAACGCGAAGAATCGGATGGGTAGTCAAGTAGTCGCAGGAGCAGTACTCATCATGTCTTTCGCACGAATCCGTGCCCGGTTCCACAACAACGATCAGCGTCGCCTGTACGCGAGCATCCTTCGCGTCGGGAGTTCGACGCAGCGCGAGGAACTCCTCGTCATGGCCCAGCGCGCCGAAGCGTCCTGACCCGACCCTCGGCGACGCGACTGCGCCGTCAGGTCTGACAGACCGGACACCAGTACAGCTTGCGGCCCTCGAGTTCAGCGATCAGCACCGGCGTCCGGCATACCCGGCATGGTTCGCCCGCACGCCGGTAGACATAGGTACGCGGGCGATCCGCCGCGTACGACGGCGCACCGTGATCGTCCTCCGGCCGCACGACGTGGATACGGCCGCGGCGAACACCGACGCGCATCAGCGTGACCAGGTCGGCCCAGATGGCGTCGAAGTCCTCTCGGCTGATCGACGTCCCCGGACGCATGGGATCGACGCCGGCGCGGAACAGTATCTCCGCCCGATAGACGTTGCCGATCCCGGCGACGACCTTCTGGTCCATCAGCAAAGCGCCGATCGAACGTCGTGAGGCAGTGATCGCGGCCCACGCGCGCTCCGGATCGGCGTTTCGGCGCAACGGGTCGGAGCCGAGACGTGCGAGCAGGGCGTCGAGCTGATCGGCGTCGAAGAGTTCACACGCCGTCGGGCCGCGCAGATCCAATCCCACGTCGGGGCCCTCGATCCGCATCCGCACCGCCCCGACGGGCGGTTCCATCGGCACGGGCGATTCGGTGAACGCACCGTAGAGGCCGAGGTGAATGTGGACGAACTGTTCGCGTCGACCGTCGTCGGTGTAGCGGTGTACGAGGTGCTTGCCCCAGGCGTCGGCCTTCGTGAAAACCAGGCCGTCGACGGCGGCAGCACCGGTGGCGAACCGTCCCTGCGGACTGGTCACCCGGACCTGGCTGCCGCCGAGGAGCTTGGTGTGGCGACGCGCCAGCCGATGAAGTGTATGCCCTTCGGGCACTTAGGAACCCGGGACCGCCGGCGGCTGACCGGTGCGCTCGTACTCGGCGAGGATGTCGATCCGCCGCTGGTGGCGCGGTTCCTCCGACCACGGCGTCGCGAGGAACGCGTCCACGATGGCCAAGGCGTCGTCGAGGCTGTGCATCCGGCCACCGATCCCGATCAACTGCGCGTTGTTGTGTTGGCGAGCGAGCTGAGCGGTCTCGACGCTCCACGCGAGTGCACAGCGTGCGCCGGGCACCTTGTTGGCCGCGATCTGCTCACCGTTCCCGCTGCCACCGAGGACGATGCCCAGGCTGCCCGGGTCGGCGACGGTCCGTAGGGCCGCTTCGATGCAGAACGCCGGATAGTCGTCGGCGGCGTCGTATTCGTGGGCGCCGCAATCGAGGGCCTCGTGGCCGTTGGCGGTGAGATGTTCGGCGATCTGATTCTTGAGTTCGAATCCGGCATGGTCGGCACCGAGGTAGACACGCATGGCGTCACTATAGATTGGTCGGGTGGACGCCCAGTCTCCGATCCCCGAATCACCAATCTCTCCGGCCCCGATCCCGAATGTGCCCGGTGTGGCCGATGCGCCGCCGCCGCAGCCCGGCGATCCGAATCGTCAGTGGCTGGCACCGGCGCGTTTCGCGGCTCGGCCGCGCCTGCATCCGTGGGAGATCCCGATGCTCGTCCTCGTGATCCTGACGACGCTGCTGGGCTACGCCCTCATCGTCTTGCTGGTGGCGAGCGGCAGTCTCGACCAGCTGTTCCTCGGTCTTCTGGCCTTCCCGCTGCTGCTGTTCGTCCTGCGTGGTCTGAACTACGCCACACCCCGCGTGAACGGTGTCCAGATGACGCCGACCCAGTTCCCCGAGGGATACCGGATGGTCGTCGAGGCCGCCGCCCGGTTCGGTCTGGAGTACGTCCCCGACGCCTATGTCGTGCTGGGCAACGGCGCGATCAATGCGTTCGCGTCCGGCCATGGGTTCCGCCGATTCGTGGTGGTGTATTCGGACCTGTTCGAGGTGGGTGGTGCAGCCCGCGACCCGGATGCGCTGCGCTTCATCATCGGCCACGAGGTCGGGCACATCGCCGCAGGGCACACGTCCTACTGGCGTCAGCTGTCGACGATCGTCGGCAGCAACATCCCGGTCCTCGGCTCCGCGTTGTCACGCGCGCAGGAGTACACCGCGGACAACCACGGCTATTACACGCAACCCACCGGCGCCCCCGGAGCGATCGGTGTGCTCTCGGCGGGCAAGTACATGCTGTCGGCCGTGGATTTCGACCAGTTCGCCGACCGCGCGACCCACGAAAAAGGGTTCTTCACCTTCGTCGTCAACGCGATGGCGTCGCACCCCGTCCTGACCTGGCGGGCAGCCGCCCTGCGCAACCGGACCAAGGCCGGATCGATGTGGTTCCGTCCCAAACAGATCGTGCGTGGGGTGGGTAGCGGCAACGTCGTACCGATAGAGCCCCCACCCCACCCCGTCACCACCGCGCCCGGCGCACTCCCCAACGGACTGGAGATGCCACCGCGGTTCTAGGGCACGCCCTAGTCGAATGCAGGATCCTCGTCGCGGCTGCGCTTGAGCTCGAAGAAGTGTGGATACGACGCGAGGGCGACCGCACCGTCCCACACCGTGCCCGCAATCTCGCCCCGTGGGATGCGGGACAGCACCGGACCGAAGAACGCCACCCCGTTCACGTGGATCGTCGGGGTGCCGACATCGTCGCCGACCTTGTCCATGCCGGCGTGATGACTCTTGCGGATGGCGTCGTCGTACTCGGTGCTGTCCGCGGCCGACGCCAGGGCGGGGTCGAGGCCCAGTTCGGCCAGGGCGCCCGCGATGACGTCGTCGAAGTCCTTGTTGCCCTCGTTGTGGATTCGGGTGCCCAGCGCGGTGTACAGCGGCGCCAGGATCTCGTCGCCCTTCTGCGCTGCTGCGGCGGCGATCACCCGGACGGGGCGCCAGGCCTGCTTCAGGCCCTCGCGGTAGGACTCGGGAATGTCCTTGCCCTCGTTGAGCACCGCAAGACTCATGATGTGGAAGTTCACGTCGATCGGGCGGACCTGCTCGGCCTCCAGAATCCATCGCGAGGTGATCCAGCACCATGGACACAGCGGATCAAACCAGAAATCGACACGGTCCTTGGTGGTCTGGCCCTCTGCTGACATGCGGTCGTCCTCTCCTCGCGGCAAGTACATACTCGGCAAACATGCCCACGGCCATCGCCGCAGACACTCGTCGATGTAACACCGAATGCGGTGTGCCGTGTTCCCGACCGCCCCGATGATGTTTGCCGGGTCGTTAAGCTGGCCGGGTGACTGCTCCGAACCTCACCCGCGACCAGGCGCGCGAACGCGCCGCCACCATCTCCGTCACCAACTACACCGTCGACCTCGACCTCACCGACGGTGCCGGCGCACCCGGAACCGAGACCTTCCGGTCGTCGAGCACCGTGACCTTCGGTGCCACCGAAGGCGCGAGCACCTTCATTGATCTGGTTGCACCGCGCCTGCTGTCGGCCACGTTGAACGGCACCGACCTCGACATCTCCGACTTCGACGAGTCGGTGGGGATCAAGCTGCCGAATCTGGCCGCCGACAACACGCTGGTGGTCGTCGCCGACTGCGCGTACTCCAACACCGGCGAGGGCCTGCACCGCTTTGTCGATCAGAGTGACGACTCGGTCTACCTGTACTCGCAGTTCGAAACCGCCGACGCCAAGCGAATGTTCGCCTGTTTCGACCAACCCGATCTCAAGGCGACCTACACCCTGACGGTCAAGGCGGCCGCCGATTGGAAGGTCATCTCCAACGCGGCGACCGAATCGGTGACCGACGGGGTACACCGGTTCACCGAGACAGCGCCGATGAGCACCTACCTGGTCGCGCTGATCGCCGGCCCGTACGCCGAATGGACCGACGTCTACACCGACGATCACGGCGACATCCCGCTCGGCATCTACTGCCGCGCATCCCTCGCCGAGTTCATGGATCACGAGCGGCTGTTCACCGAGACCAAGCAGGGATTTGCCTTCTACCACAAGAACTTCGGCACTCCGTACGCATTCGGCAAGTACGACCAGCTCTTCGTCCCCGAGTTCAACGCCGGCGCCATGGAGAACGCCGGTGCGGTGACCTTCCTCGAGGACTACGTGTTCCGGTCGCGGGTGACAAAATACAACTATGAGCGACGCGCCGAGACCGTCCTGCACGAGATGGCGCACATGTGGTTCGGCGATCTCGTCACCATGACCTGGTGGGACGACCTGTGGCTCAACGAATCCTTTGCCACCTTCGCCTCGGTGCTGTGCCAGGCCGAGGCCACCGAGTACACCAGTGCGTGGACGACGTTCGCGAACGTGGAGAAGTCGTGGGCCTACCGGCAGGACCAGTTGCCTTCCACCCACCCCGTCGCCGCCGACATCCCCGACATCGCCGCGGTCGAGGTGAACTTCGACGGCATCACCTACGCGAAGGGCGCTTCGGTCCTCAAGCAGCTCGTCGCCTACGTCGGCCTCGAGGATTTCCTCGCCGGGCTGCGTGACTACTTCGTGAGCCACAAGTACGGCAACGCCACCTTCTCCGATCTGCTTGCGGCGCTGGAGAAGTCGTCGGGTCGCGACCTGTCCGACTGGGGCAACCAGTGGTTGCGCACCACCGGCATCAACGTCATGCGACCCGATTTCGAGGTCGACGACGACGGCAAGTTCACGCGGTTCACCGTCGTGCAGGACGGTGCACTGCCTGGCGCGGGAGAGACCCGTACCCATCGGATGGGTGTGGGCATCTACGCCGACAACGGATCCGGCGCACTGGAGCGCGTACACAGCGTCGAACTCGACGTGTCCGGGGATCGCACCGACGTCGCCGATCTGGTGGGTGTCGAACGCGGTGCACTGATACTGCTCAACGACGGCGATCTCACCTATGCGTCGATCCGGCTCGACCCGGAGTCGCTGGCCACCGCGACCGCGCGCATCGGCGACATCACCGACTCCATGCCCCGCACGCTGGTGTGGTCGGCGGCGTGGGAAATGACCCGTCAAGCCGAGATGCGGGCCCGTGACTTCGTCGAACTGGTGGAACGCGGTATCTCCGCCGAAACCGAGATCGGGGTCGTCCAACGGGTTCTGCTGCAGGCGACCACCGCGATCGAGGCCTATGCCGACCCCGAGTGGGTGAGCGCCGAGGGGCGGTCGGGTTTCAGTGCTCGCCTCCTCGAACTCGCGCGTGCGGCGCAAGGCGGATCCGATCACCAACTCGCGTACGTCAACACCCTGCTCGCCGGTCTGCTCAATGCCGACCAGGTCGACGTGGTGCGCGGGCTACTCGACGGTGACGACCCCGCCGACCACGGCCTGCCAGGACTGGCCGTCGATACCGACCTCCGCTGGAAACTGGTGCGCGCGTTGGCAACTGCGGGAGCCATCGACACCGATCCGGATTCCACCCCGATCATCGACGCCGAGGCCGCCCGCGACAACACTGCCACCGGAACCCGCCAGGCGGCCGCGGCCCGCACCGCGCGACCGCTTGCCGAGGCCAAGGCCGACGCATGGGCAAAGGCCATCGACGACGACTCGTTGTCGAACATCTTCACCCGCACGATGATCGAGGGCTTCGCCCGTCCGGGCCAAGGCGAACTGCTCGAACCCTATGTGGCCAAGTACTTCGACGCGGTCCCCGAGGTATGGGCTCGTCGTTCGAGCGAGGTCGCGCAGACGGTGGTGATCGGCCTCTATCCCAGCGGGGCGATGACCGAGGACGCGCTGTCGCTCGCCGACGACTTCCTCGCCGGCGATCATCCGCCCGCTCTCAAGCGCCTGATCGCCGAGGGCCGCGACGGTGTTGCGCGATCGTTGCGCGCACGGAGGTTCGACCGCGGCGAGTGACTCTCAGGGCGTGACGTGCCACACGTAGCGCACTTGCGGTCGGCCGGTGTTGCCATACTCGGTGACCCGGTCGACCGCACCGTCGTCGGCCAGCCGTTCCAGGTAGCGCCATGCGGTGACACGTGAACTACCCAGCCGCGCAGCAACTTCAGAGGCAGTGAGGCCCGCCGGGCTGTCCTGGATCGCACGCCCGACGGTGTCCTCGGTCTCCGGCACGGCCCCCTTCTTGGCGGTCCGGCGATCGCCCGTCATCCGCAGTTCCGACACCGCACGGTCGACGTCACGCTGGCTGACTGCGTCACCGCTCCCCGACAGCGCTTCCCGATACCGTCGATACTGGCCGATCTTCTCCTCGAACGCTGCGAAGGTGAACGGTTTGAGGAGATACAGCAGGACGCCGTGCGACATCGCAGTCCGAACGGTCGCCAGTTCGCGCTGCGCGGTGATGGCGATGACGTCCGGACCTGGCCGAAGCCCCGACAGCGCCGCCGCGAGGTCGACGCCCCGGGCATCGGGCAGACCGAGGTCGAGCAAGACCAGATCGATCGGCGCCCCGTCCGACACCGCAGCACTGGCGGTACGCATCGCATCGTGTGCGGTCGCCACGGTGGCCACCACCTCGAAACCGCCCATGCGACGAAGATATTCACCGTTCGCCTCGGCGATCACCGGCTCGTCTTCGACGATCAGCACCCGGATCGGACGATCCCCAGACTCGCTCACGGGGCGCCCGTCGATCCGGTGTTGACGGCCCGACCCAACCGGGTCGTGACCACCGAGCCATAGGTGTTCTCCGCACGTAGCGTGCCGTGGTGGCGCGCGACCACCTGCGCGACGAGTGCGAGTCCCAACCCACGTCCCGCCTCGTCGCCGCCGTTCTTGGTCGAGTACCCACGCTCCTGCGCCTTGGTGAACACATCCGGGTCCATTCCCGGACCACTGTCGGCGACAGTGACCTCCAACGACGCGGCGTCGCCGACGATGGTCACCTCCACCCAGGGATCGTCGGGGTCGGCGGCGTCGAGGGCGTTGTCGATGAGATTGCCGACCACCGTGATCATCTCGCTCGGCTGCAGCAGGCCGGCCGTGCGGTCGGTGAGATGTGAGTCCTCGGTCAGGGTCAGCGTGATCCCCCGTTCGGATGCCTGGGCGATCTTGCCCAACAGCAGCGCCGCGAGCGTGGGCTCGGCGACCGCGTCGGTCATGTGGTCGATGAGTTGTTGGGACAGTTCCAGTTCGGTGGTGGCGGATCGTGCGGCCTCATCTGCTCGGCCCATCTCGATGAGCGTGATGATGGTGTGCAGCCGATTCGCGGACTCGTGCGCCCGCGAACGCAGCGTCTCGGCGAACCGCGTCATCGTGTCCAGCTCACCGAGTGCCTCGAGGACCTCACTGCGGTCACGGATCGTGACCACCGCGCCATCCTCGCGGCCGGGCACCGGCGATCTGCTCATCATCAGCACGCGGCCCCGATGCGCGGTCAGGACGTCGTCGAGCGATCCCACCCCGTCGATGAGGAAGCCCGGCATGTCGAGCTGGTTCTCGCCGGCGTCGGCCACAGATCCGAGAAGCCGCCTCGCCTCGTCGTTGGCCAGCACCGCACGCCCGTCGTCGAGCACGATGAGACCTTCTCTGATCGCGTGCAGTACGGCGTCGTGGTGCTCGTACATCAGGCGGAGTTCGGCGGGCGCGAGGCCTCCGGTCTGCGCTCGCAACCTCCTCCGGATGAGCCATAGTCCACCGAACGCGACCACCAGGCTCGCCACGGCGACGGTCAGGATCAGCGGCAGCTGTCCCATCCACGCCTCGGTGAGCTTCTCGATGGTGATGCCCGCAGCGACCATCCCGACGATGCGACCGTCGGGCGCACGCACCGGTGCGATCGTGCGGATCGACGGCCCGAGGGTGCCGGTCTCCTCCTCGGTGTACACCTCCCCCCGCAACGCCTGCGCTGTCGCACCGATGTACTTCTGCCCGATCAGGGCGGGCGTGGTGTGGGTGAATCGGGTTCCGTCGGTCGACATGATCGTGATGAAGGCGATCCCGGTCGCGGCTCGGACCTGCTCGGTGACCGGCTGCAGTGCCGCCGTCGGGTCAGGTGCCTCGAGCGCCGCGGCCACCGACGGCGCATCGGCCAAGGCGACCGCGACGGCGGTGACCTGGTCGCGCGCGGCGCGCTCCTCGTCGATGCGGCTGTCGATGACGGCCAGCACGCTGCCCCCGATCACGATGACCGCGACCACTGCCACCTGCAGTGCGACCGCCTGTCCCGCCAGGCTTCGCGGCAGGAGCTTGCCCATCTCGACTCCTCACGGTGTCCCGACCGCTTTCGGTTCCCGACCGGGCCGTGTGAACGTAATGAACGCAAGGGTGACCCGATTCACAACCAACCATCACCATTTCTACCGAACCCCCGACAACGACGACCGCAGGACATGCGACAACCCGAGAGGTAGGCCGATGACCTTCAGATCGCGAGCGCAGACCCCGTCCGCCGAACCACCGCTGGACAAGCGCATCGAGAAGCGCGACCGGACCCACTGGCTCTACATCGCGGTGATCGTCGCGGTTGCGGCCGGCATCGTGGTCGGTCTCGTGTGGCCGGAGTTCGGCAAGGACATCGCGTTCCTCGGCTCCATGTTCATCGACCTCATCAAGATGATGATCGCTCCGGTGATCTTCTGCACCATCGTGCTCGGCATCGGGTCGGTGCGGAAGGCCGCGACCGTCGGCAAGGTCGGTGGCCTGGCCTTCGTCTACTTCCTCGTGATGTCGACCGTCGCGTTGGCCATCGGTCTCGTCGTCGGCAACCTCATCAAGCCGGGCGAGGGACTCAACATCGACGCCAATGCGGGCAAGGGCGCCGAACTGGCCGAGGAGGCCCACGAGTCGGGCGGCACCATCGAGTTCATCCGCGGCATCGTGCCGGAATCGATGCTCTCAGCCCTCACGGAGGGCAGCGTGCTTCAGGCGCTGTTCGTCGCGCTGCTGGTGGGCTTCGCGATCCAGGCGATGGGACGCACCGGTGAGCCGATCCTCACCGCGGTCGCCTACTTCCAGAAGCTGGTGTTCAAGGTGCTCATTATGATCCTGTGGGTCGCCCCGATCGGCGCATTCGGCGCGATCGCCAACGTCGTGGGACAGACCGGCTGGGAAGCCGTCAAACAGTTGGCCGTTCTCATGTTGGCCTTCTACATCACCTGCATCGTGTTCGTATTCGGCATTCTCGGTGTGCTGCTGCGCACCATGGCCGGGGTGTCGATCTTCCGTCTGGTGCGCTATCTGGCGCGCGAGTATCTGCTGATCTTCGCGACGTCGTCGTCGGAATCCGCGCTGCCCCGGCTGATCGCCAAGATGGAGCATCTCGGCGTGGACAAGACCACCGTGGGCGTGGTGGTGCCCACCGGCTATTCGTTCAACCTCGACGGCACCGCGATCTACCTCACGATGGCCTCGATCTTCATCGCCGACGCCATGGGCGATCCGCTGTCGATCGGTGAGCAGATCGGGCTCTTGGCGTTCATGATCATCGCCTCCAAGGGCGCCGCCGGTGTCACGGGCGCCGGACTGGCCACTCTGGCGGGCGGATTGCAGGCACATCGGCCGGAAATGCTCGACGGCGTCGGCATGATCGTCGGCATCGACCGATTCATGTCGGAAGCCCGGGCGGTCACCAACTTCTCCGGCAATGCGGTGGCCACCCTGCTCGTCGGATCGTGGACCCACACCTACAACCCGGATCGGGTGGAGGATGTGCTGTCGGGTCGCGAACCCTTCAACGAGGCCAACATGGTCGACGACGACCTCGACCATCTACCCAGCACGAAGACCCAGACCGACGATGCGCCGGAGCTGGTCAAACAGTAGCGAGCACACGCAAAGGGCGCTCCCGCCTCGGTGGGAGCGCCCTTTGCGCTGTGTGCTCTCAGAACGGGCCGGATCGGCCCTCGATGTCAGCTCGACGCGGCGGCTGTCGCCATCACATGCAGTGCTGCGATGAGTCCGTCGATCAGCTTGCCCTGCCGGAAGCTGGTGACGGCTGCGGTGACGCCGAGCGCTGCGACACGATCGTTGACCCGGTCGGCCACGGCGACACCGGAAACCACCACGGCATCACGCGAGCTCGGCGAGACCGCGATAAGGGTTCCGTACGCGGGTTCCGGAGCCTTGGCGAGCACGGCCCGGGCGGAGGCAACGGCGTCGTCGCCCAGGTCGCCGAGGTACACCGAGAACCGTACGAGCGCTTTCTCGCTGGCGGCCTTGAGTGCGTCGTCGAGCGCGATCAGTTCGTCGCGGCTGAACGGCGGCGTGGTGGGCGCCTGGCCTGGGTAGCGGGTGGCCGAGACGCGTCCGCTGTTGGTGATCACGGTGCCGATGGGCAGCTCGGCCGGCGACGAGACCGTCAGCTCGCCGTGCGAGATCGGTTGGGTTACCTCACCACTTGCCACTTGCCGAACCTCCATCCACATCGCCGGGTTCTGCGTGTCGCGGCAGGGCCATCGGCTCGATGTCGGTGGCACTGAACAGCAGCGGCGCGCGATCCCACGGCTCGTCGAGTGTGTACTCCTGAACCTTCGGGTACTTCACCCCGAACGAAAACGCCATCGACACGACACACAGCACGACGAAGAATACCGTGATGATCGTGACCGGCACTCCGATGGGGACGATCAGGCTGTCGATGTCCATGTCACCCTTTCGATCGGTTGTGCCTGCGCGGCGCGGACGTGGTCATGAACGCTCCGGCGCAGGTCGTGAAAACAATCTAGCCCACCTAGGACGGTCTGGTGCAGCGGACCCCTACAGCGCGTCGTAGAACTCTGCGGACCCGTTCAGGCTGCGCCGACGGCGAGGTATTGCTCCCAGGAGGGATCGATCTCCTTGATGGTCGACAGCAAACGCCAGTGGTGCCCCTTCGGCGCGGTCGGATTGTGGTGCAGAGTCCAGCCGAGCTCGGCGAGCAGCCGATCGGCCTTGCGGTGGTTGCAGCTCGCGCAACACGCGACGCAGTTGTCCCATCCATGCGCGCCGCCCCGGCTACGCGGTACGACGTGGTCGATGGTGGTCGCCCGGCCACTGCAATAGCCGCATCGAAATCGGTCGCGGTGCATGAGCGCGGCTCTGGTCATCGGCACGACGGCCCGATAGGGAACCCGAATGTAGGTACGTAGCCGGATCACCGACGGGATCGGCACCACCGTGTCGACCGAGTGCACCGCGCGGCCTGCGTCTTCGGTGTGCACCACTTCGGCGCGTTCGCGCAGGATCAACACGATCGCGCGGCGGACCGAGATGGCGGTGAGCGGCTCGAAGGTCGCGTTGAGCAGCAGCACCCGGCGACGGCCCCACAGCGAGGAGCCGGATTCGGTCGTTGCCTGCGGTTTGATCGCCTGCTGTGCGCTGCGTGTCATTGCGCCTCCCGTCAACACCGGACGTGGTCACAGTTCACCACGGAACCCCGACATGCGCACGGCCGGAGAACCTCGATGTTGAGGGACTGTTGGACGCCCGTGACAATGGATGGTGAAAGGTGGAGACATGAGTGGCGAGATCCCGGGCGGCATCGAGCCCGCCAACTCGGGCAGGCAGCAGGCACCCGAACCGCGCAGCTTCTATGAGGCGGTCGGCGGTGCCGAGACCTTTGACCGCATCACGGCGGTGTTCTACCGCGAGGTGGCCAAGGACGACGTCCTCCGACCGCTGTATCCCGAGGCCGATCTGGGACCGGCCGAACGTCGTCTCCGCATGTTTCTCGAGCAGTACTGGGGTGGTCCGCGCACCTACTCCGACGAACGCGGACACCCCCGGCTGCGCATGCGGCACCATCCGTATCGCATCGGGCCGATCGAACGCGACGCCTGGCTGCGCTGCATGCACACGGCGATCGCGTCCATCGATGACGCCACGCTGGATTCCGAACACCGGCGAGCGCTCACCGACTACATGGAGATGGCGGCGCAGTCGATGATGAATTCGCCCATCTGACGTGCCCTCGGCGCGTCGCACCCGACGCGCCGACTTGACCTGGATTTCTCACCGAAAACCCAGGTAGGGCAGAATGACCAGAGTGAGCGATGAGACACATGGTGATGATGTCCCCGCTGAGGAAGGCGACGCCAACCAGCCCAGCGGTGTGGACACAGATGCCGACTCGATCTCGGACGCCGACGCGGCGGTGCGCGGCATTGAGACCGCCGACGCCGATGACGCTGTAGCCACACTCGACGACCAGGCACCAGACGACCAGATCTCCGCCCCCGACGCCCCGGATCAGCAAACACCGGATCACGATCAGGCCCACGAGGAACAGGCCACCGAGGACCAGGCCCCTGCGGAACTGCCAACAGATCTCGACGAGCACCCCGACGATCTCGACGACGTCGACACATCGACCGTGTTGCCACCGCCGCCGGGCGCCGGGCAGCTCGACCCGACCGACACCGAATGGTGGCGCTCGGCCGTCTTCTATCAGATCTATCCCCGGTCGTTCTCCGACCTCAACGGCGACGGGGTGGGTGACCTCCCGGGCGTGATCGACAAGCTCGGCTACCTCGAGCTGCTCGGAATCGACGCGATCTGGCTGAGTCCGATCATGCGCTCGCCGATGGCCGACCACGGATACGACGTCTCCGACCCGCGGGACATCGACCCCCTCTTCGGCGATCTGGCAGTCTTCGACGAACTGATCGAGGAAGCCCACGACCGCGACATCCGGGTCACCATGGACCTGGTTCCCAATCACACCAGCGATCAGCACGCCTGGTTCGTCGAGGCACTGGCGGCCGAGCCCGGCAGCCCGGCCCGAGAGCGCTACATCTTCCGCGAGGGCCGTGGCGACAACGGCGACGAACCACCCAACAACTGGCACAGCGTTTTCGGTGGTCCCGCCTGGACGCGCGTCACCGAGCCCGACGGCACCCCGGGCCAGTGGTACCTGCACATCTTTGCCGCCGAACAACCCGACCTCAACTGGGAGAACCCCGAGGTCTTCGAGGACCTCGAACGTACCCTGCGATTCTGGCTGGACCGGGGTGTCGACGGTTTCCGCATCGACGTGGCCCACGGGATGGCCAAGCCCGCCGACCTGCCCGACATGGATCTGTCCACTGTGGGATTGCTGCAGAACAGCGACGACGACCCGCGGTTCAACAACTACGCGGTGCACGAGATCCACCGCAAGATCCGCAAGGTGATCGACGAATACCCTGGTGCGGCAAACGTCGGCGAGATCTGGGTCGACGACAACGAACGCTTCGCCGAATACCTTCGCCCCGACGAATTGCACCTCGGGTTCAACTTCCGGCTGGCCAAGGCCGACTTCGAACCGGCCGCCATCCGCACGGCCATCGAGAACTCGTTGGATGCCGTTCTGTCCGTGGGCGGTACGCCCACCTGGACCCTCTCCAACCACGACGTGGAACGAGAGGTCAGCCGCTACGGCGACGGCGACGTCGAACTCGGCATCGCGCGGGCCAGGGCCATGTTGCTCGTCGAGATGGCGCTTCCGGGAAGCGTTTTCATCTACAACGGCGCCGAACTCGGTCTACCCAACGTCGATCTTCCCGACGACGCCCTGCAGGATCCGGTGTGGGAGCGCTCCGACCACACCGAGCGCGGCCGGGACGGTTGCCGGGTGCCGCTGCCGTGGGAGGGCACCGAGCCGCCGTTCGGCTTCACCACGGCCGAACGCACCTGGCTGCCCATTCCCGAGGACTGGGCAGGATTCACCGTCGAAGCCCAGCTCGAAGACGTCGACTCGACCCTGTCCCTGTATCGGCAGGCAATCGAGATGCGCTACGACCGACCGGAATTCGCCGGCGACACCGTCGAATGGTACGGCGCACCGGAGGGCTGCCTGGCCTTCCGCCGCTCGACCGGCGGGGTGATCTGTGCGCTCAACGTCAGCGACGCACCCGTCCCGCTGCCGCCTGGCGAACTCCTGCTCACCAGTGCCCCGCTGGTCGAAGGACAGCTACCACCCAACGCCGCGGCCTGGCTGGCCTGACCAAGTTTCAGAGCACCGACACCGACAAGTCTCGGTGCCGTCGCTGGTAAACGGAGCCGAATCGGGCGTCGATTCTTATCCAGCTGGGCGACAATCTGATTCGGACCGGCTCCTGCGGATCGATGCGATCGGTGTCGGAGGTCTCGGTGACCGCCCGACCGTCGGCGTCGCGAATGAACCCCATGCCGGTGAGCGCGAACACCGAACGCATGGTGATGCTCGCGGTCAGGGATTCGTCGTCGGCGGACACACTCAGGACATCCTGATCGAGCAGGCCCGTTGCCGGGCCATGGGCACTACCTTCCGACCGGGCCACACGCGCGCCCTCGCGCGACAACTCGACCACGCTGCGCGCCGGCACGTCGTCGACATGACGGTATCCGGCACGTGCGGGAAGTGCTCCGCGCCAAGCACTGTCGAGGCCGAATCCGGGATCGACCGGTCCCGGCGCCTCGGAACTCAGCACAGCGTGCAGGGCCGCAGCGTCGCAGACGAGGTCGTCGGGCGCCATCGATCCCACCACCGATCGCGTTGCCAGCACATCGAATCCGGTGTGGGTCCACAGCGCGATCAGTCCGTCGGGACGCGACGCGAGGCGTACGACCGCCGCGTCGTCGAGGCGTTGTGCGTGGGCGAGGAACGCGATCGCATCTGTCCGATCGCTGCCGCTGATCGAGACGAACCGCTCGTCGACACTCACCGCGACTCGTCGGTTCTGGTGAACAACTCGAGGTACGCCTTCTCCTCGGGACTCAAGCGCCGTATTCGCTGGGCGTCGACGTCGAAGGCGACGAGCTGTGTGCTCGCCACGACGGCCGGCCGATCGGGTGCCGCCGTCGGTTCGCCGTCACCCGCACCCGAGCGCACCCGTCCCGGCCGCACCTCGTAGCCGACGGTGAAATCGACTGCCCGCAACCGGGACACGTACATCGTCACCTCGAGTGGACCCTCGTCGTGTCGCAACTGCGCCTGATACTTCACATGCAGGTCCGCAACCACGCAACCGTGACGCAGATCAGCGGTCGGCCGCCCGTCGTAGAAGAGCCACGGAATGCGGGCCTCCTCGAGCAACGTCACCATGCGGGCGTGATTGATGTGGGCGAACACATCCATGTCCGACCACCGCACCGGCACCCGCACCACGTAGCCGCGGTCGATGGCCTCCCCCTCATCCTCGACGCGCACTCGCCTACCCCTTCCCCATCATCCACACTGTGTCCGTAATTCGAGTCAGTCGGCCGCCGCCGTCAGCGAATGACGCTGCGCAACTGCCGGGCCGCGACCGACAGCGTCGCCAGGTCCTGTGTCCCGGACTCGTCGATCTCCGACAGCACGGTCCGCACCCGGGCGAGCCGCGACGACTGCGACGATTCCCATTCGTCGATCTTCTCCGCCGACGACTCCTCGGGTTCACTGACCTCGAGGATCTTGAGTGTCAGCGCCCGCAGCGCACCGTGCATGTCATCGCGTAATGCCAAGCGTGCCAGTGCATGCCATCGATCCCCGAAGTCGAGGTTCGACACCGCCGTCAACAGATCCTCGAGACCGAAATGTTCCATCACGGCGAAGTAGAGTTCGCCGACCTCCACCGGGTCGCGGTCGGAGATCTCGGCGGAGTCGATGATGTCCAGCAAACAGAACCGATGCAGGCTCACCGCAACGTCCCGCGCGAGTTCCTCGGGGACACCCCGGTCGCGGTATCCGGCCACCCGGTCGTCGACGTCGCGAGCCGAACTCTCGCCGAACCACTCGTCCATCACCGCCGACAGCCGGCCGATTCGCTCGGTATAGCGCGTGATCTCGGCAGCGATCGCCAGCGGCTGCGGGCGGAAGGCGAGCATCCACCGCGAGGCGCGGAACACCAGTCGGCGCGCGTAGAGCATCATCTGGTCGACGGTCTCCGCGGGGGCATCGGTGCGCCCGATCCGGGAGAACAGCTCGGACATCCCAAAGATCTTGTTGGACACCACATATGCACGCACACCCTCCTCGGTGGTGCAACCGGTGCCCTCACTGAGTCGGAACAGATGGGTCATGCCTGCCTGATCGACCACGTCGTTGACCAGCGTCGTGGTGACGATCTCACGACGGAGCCGGTGATGATGGATCGCAGACTGGTACTCACCGCGCAGCACCTGCGGGAAATACCGTCCGACGCGGGCGGAGAACACATCGTTGTCCGGCAGGTCGCTGGCCAGCAGGTCGGCCTTGGCCAGCAGTTTGACGTGGGCCATCAGCGTGGCGAGCTCGGGCGAGGTGAGTCCTCGATGTAGTTCGCCCTGAGCCCTTTTGCGCAGTTCGATCGCGTCGGGCAGCGCCTCGAGCCGCAGGTCGATGCCACGCTCCCGAGACATCGCATACAGCATCCGCGCGTGCACTTCGAGGCGCTCATGTTCGAAGGTGCGGCTGAACCCCAACTCGGCATTCTGTGAGATGTTGTCTGCCAGAACGAGGTCGGCCACCTCGTCGGTCATCGACTCCAACAACGGATTCCGCTGGTCGGCGGGCAACTGTCCGTTCGACACCACCGAGTCGAGCAGGATCTTGATGTTCACCTCGTGGTCGGAGCAGTCGACGCCCGCCGAATTGTCCAGGGCGTCGGTGTTGACCCGACCACCGGAAAGGTCGAACTCGATACGCCCCCGCTCGGTGACACCCAGATTGCCGCCTTCACCGATGACCTTGGCGCGCACCTGATCTCCGTTGACCCGGATGGCGTCGTTGGACTTGTCCCCCACATCCGCGTCGGACTCGGCGCTGGATTTCACATAGGTTCCGATGCCACCGTTCCAGAGCAGATCCACCGGCGCCTGCAGGATGGCGTGGATCAGTTCGGGCGGCGACAACTCCGTCGTGTCGTCGGGAAGGCCGAGCGCCGATGTCATCTCGGCGCTGATCGGAATGCTCTTGCGATCCCGGGCCCACACCCCACCACCCGCACTGATCAGGTCTGCGTCGTAGTCGGCCCAAGATGACCGCGGCAACTCGAACAGCCGAGTGCGCTCCGCGAAGGACGACGCGGCATCGGGGTCGGGATCGACAAAGATGTGGCGATGATCAAACGCTGCAACCAGCCGGATGTGTTCGGAGAGCAGCATTCCGTTACCGAAGACGTCACCGCTCATGTCACCGATGCCGACGACGGTGAAGTCCTGCGACTGGGTGTCGACGCCGATCTCCCGGAAATGCCGCTTGACCGACTCCCAGGCTCCGCGGGCGGTGATGCCCATCGCCTTGTGGTCGTATCCCGCCGACCCGCCCGAGGCGAAGGCATCTCCGAGCCAGAATCCATACTGTGCCGCAACATCATTGGCGATGTCGGAGAACGCCGCGGTCCCCTTGTCCGCGGCGACCACCAGGTAGCTGTCGTCACCGTCGCGCCGAACGACGGACCGAGCGGGGACCACCTCTCCCGACTGACGGTCGATGTTGTCGGTGACGTCGAGCAGGCCGGCGATGAACTGCCGATAGCACGCGATTCCCTCCGCGCGCTGGGCATCCCGGTCGGCGGCCGGGTCACCGGTCGGTGTGGGCGGTCGTTTGACGACGAATCCACCCTTGGCGCCGACCGGGACGATCACGGCGTTCTTCACGGCCTGAGCCTTGACGAGGCCGAGGATCTCGGTGCGGAAGTCCTCCCGACGATCCGACCAGCGCAGACCGCCGCGCGCGACGGCACCGAAGCGCAGATGCACACCTTCGACTCGGGGTGAGTAGACGAAGATCTCGTGCAGCGGACGAGGTTTGGGGGCCTGCGGGATGTCGCGCGGACGCAGCTTGAACGACATCACCGGTTGATGATCGCCGTTCTCGTCGGCGACGAAGTAGTTGGTCCGCGAGGTTCCGGTGATCACCGATGCGAATGCCGACACGATCCGGTCGGCGTCGAGGCTCAGCACCGCGCCGATGTCGGTCTCGAGTTGCGAAAGCGCCCGTGCACGCGCCGATTCGTCCGCGCTGGCCGGGTCGAAGGAGGCGCCGAACGCCGCCACCAGACCTCGTGTCACATCCCGATACTCACCCAGAACGCGTGCCACATGGGTTGCGCTGTAGGCAAATCCGCATTGCCGAAGGTAGCGGCCGTAGGCCCGGAGCATGGCTGCGGCCCGCCAGTCCAGCCCACAGCGGATGACCAATTCGTTGAAGGCGTCCACCTCGGCGCCCGCAGCCCAGATCTGCCGGAAGGCGTCGGTGAATCGGGCATCCAGATCATCGACGGCCTCGGTGTCGACGGTCATCCCGGTCGCGAGCGTCACCCCGAATTCGTAAGCCCAGCAGACCGTTCCGTCGGCCCGGCTGATCTCGTAGGGATGTTCGTCGAGCACCTCGAGTCCCAGGCTGTGCAGGACGGGCAGCACATCGGTGAGCGTCGCGGACTCATCGCACAGATACAGGGTGAACGACCAACGACTGTCCACGATGTGGTCGCCGTCGCGGTCCGATCGCAGGGTGACCGCCGTCTGTCCCGGCTCGAGCCCGAGCACATTGATCAGGTCGTCGACCGCGTCGCGCGGTGCGCGCTGCTCCTTGTAGTCGCCGGCGAGGGCAGGGAGCTGACGCAGCACGAGGTCGGCGTCGGCCCCGGCCACGCCGGAGAGCTCGGGGTCGGTGGCGATCTCGCGGACCCGTTCGTCCCAGCCCCGGATCGCGTACGTCAGCGCTGCCTGCATTCGTGCGTGGGTGGCCGATCCGGTATCGAGCGGCCCCAGTTCCCGGGCGGTGTCCGCGTCGACCCGAACCAGCACCTGCAGCAGCGCGAGTGGCATCTCGCTGACCCGCGCCGTGTACTCGAGGTCGCTGCCCCCGAGCGTGTCCACCAGGGCGTTCTCCAGAGCGAGTCGGGACTGGGTGTTATAGCGATCGCGCGGCAGGTAGATGAGCGCGACCGCGGTATGCCCGGCCGGGTTGGCGCGGACGAACAGCCGCAGCGACCGTGTGGCGACGGCGTCGAGCATCTCGCTGACCCGCCGGCCCAGCTCGGCTTCCGTCGAGGAGAACATCTCCACCAGCGGGTAGTTCTGCAGCAGTTCGATCATCGACTGACCGGCGAACGAGTCCTCGTCGACACCCGCGTGCTGGAGCACGTCGTGCACCTTGACGCGCAGCACGGGAACGTCGAGCACCGTTTGGTGCAGTCCCGACGAGGTGAAGACGCCGAGGAATCGGTGTTCGCCGTCGTAGTTGCCCTGCCGATCGAAGGCGGGGACCTGCAGCAGCACCGGAAAGTTCGACCGCTGAATGCCGGTCTCCATGTGCACACGACACACCCTGGGCAACAACGGAGAATCCACGACGGCAGGAAACTCGCTGCTCACCGCATCGGTCCGCCACACTCCTCGACGCTGCTCCAAGGTGTCGTCGTTGCCCACCCGGGCGTAGCCGAGCGGGTGAAAGTGGTTGCCGGCGAACCATTCCAGCAGCTTCGAATACTCGTAGCGATCGGTCGCGCGGATACCGGTCGATTCGCGCACCGGAGCGAGCGACACCTCGGTCGCGCATCGGCTCAGGCTTGCACGCATGTCCGCCGCGTCGCGCTCCACATCGGCAACGCGCCCGACCACCTCGAGCAGGTCGGCTCGTAGCGCCTGCGCGTCGATGCCCTGGTGGCGGCCCAGCCCACCGACGAAGATCCACGACTCCCAGACGGCCCCGGTGACGTCGTCGATCGCGACGAGACGCCCATTGTCGCGCTGCACCGGCATCACCGGATGGTCCATCCGGTCAACGGTGAGATCGTGCGCTTCCACGGTCGCGAGGACGGCCTCGACCAGGTGCGGCATGTCGTCGTTGACCACGACGATGTCGATGCCGCCGCTGTCGCCGACGGTCACCTCGACCAGCGCCTCCCCGGGCCGCCGCACCTGCGCGACCTCGAGATGGCGCAACACCTGTTCGGCATCCTGGTCGTAGGCGGCCGCCGACCCATCGGCACGTTGTTTGAAGTAGCGATTCACCGCATCCGGCACGAGCGACGTCACGCTTTCGATGCTATCGACCGCGCGCCGCGAGACCTACCCCATCGCGGGCGAGTTTCAGTCGCGGGTCAGTTTGCGGTGTGTCACGCGATGCGGCCGGGCCGCGTCGGCACCGAGTCGGTCCACCTTGTTGGCCTCGTAGGCCTCGAAGTTGCCCTCGAACCAGAACCACTGGCCCTCCTCGACGTTGCCCTCCCACGCCAGGATGTGGGTACAGGTGCGGTCGAGGAACCAGCGGTCGTGGCTGATCACCACGGCGCAGCCGGGGAACTTCTCCAGCGCGTTCTCCAGCGATCCGAGTGTCTCGACGTCGAGGTCGTTGGTCGGCTCGTCGAGCAGGATCAGGTTGCCGCCCTCTTTCAGGGTCAGCGCGAGGTTGAGCCGGTTGCGCTCACCGCCGGACAGCACCTCGGACCGCTTCTGCTGATCGGGGCCCTTGAAGCCGAAGGCGCTGACGTACGCGCGCGACGGCATCTCGTTCTGTCCGACCTCGATGTAGTCGAGGCCGTCGGAGACGACCTCCCACACCGTCTTCTTGGGGTCGATGTTGGCGCGCCCCTGGTCGACGTAGCTGAGCTTGACCGTCTCGCCGACCTTGACGGTTCCGGAATCCGGCTGCTCGAGGCCCACGATGGTCTTGAACAGGGTCGTTTTTCCGACGCCGTTGGGTCCGATGACGCCGACGATGCCGTTTCGCGGCAGGGTGAACGAGAGGTCCTTGATCAGCACGCGACCCTCGAAGCCCTTGTCGAGATGACTGACCTCGACGACGACGTCACCGAGGCGCGGCGGCGTCGGGATCTGGATCTCCTCGAAGTCGAGCTTGCGGGTCTTCTCCGCCTCGGTCGCCATCTCCTCGTAGCGGGCCAGACGCGCCTTGTTCTTGGTCTGGCGGGCCTTGGCACCCGACCGGACCCAGGCGAGTTCTTCCTTGAGCCGCTTCTGCAGCTTCTGGTCCTTCTTGCCCTGGACCTCGAGACGCTCGGCCTTCTTCTCCAGGTAGGTGGAGTAGTTGCCCTCGTAGGGGATCAGCTTTCCGCGGTCGACCTCGCAGATCCATTCCGCGACGTGGTCGAGGAAGTAGCGGTCGTGGGTGACGGCGAGGACGGCGCCCGGGTACGACGCCAGGAACTGCTCGAGCCACAGAACGCTCTCGGCGTCGAGGTGGTTGGTCGGCTCGTCGAGCAGCAGCAGGTCGGGCTTGGCCAGCAGCAGCTTGCACAACGCCACGCGGCGCCGCTCGCCGCCGGAGAGGTGGGTGACCGGCGAATCGCCGGGCGGGCAACGCAGCGCATCCATCGCCTGCTCGAGTTGGGAGTCGAGGTCCCAGGCGTCGGCGTTGTCGAGGTCCTCCTGGAGCTTGCCCATCTCTTCCATGAGCTCGTCGGAGTAGTCGGTGGCCATCAACTCGGCCACCTCGTTGAAGCGATCGAGCTTGACCTTGATCTCGCCCATCCCCTCCTCGACGTTCTCCTTGACCGTCTTCTCCTCGTTCAGTGGCGGCTCCTGCAGCAGGATGCCGACCGTCGCGTCGGGGTCGAGGAAGGCCTCGCCATTCGACGGCTGGTCGATGCCGGCCATGATCTTGAGGATCGACGACTTACCCGCGCCGTTCGGACCGACCACGCCGATCTTGGCGCCGGGGAAGAAGGACATCGTGACGTCATCGAGAATCACCTTGTCGCCGTGCGCCTTACGCACCTTCTTCATCGTGTACACAAATTCTGGCATAAATTGCACTCCTGACCTGCGGCGGAACGATTCTTGCGTGCAACCCACTTGCAGCCTCATCGTCGGCGGCAGGGGTTGCGAGCGGTTCTTATCCTCGATCCTAGTGGGGCGGGTCAGTCGCCCCTCACGAGACGCTGCACCGTCCGCCGCGAGATACCAAAAGTCTCCGCTAACACCCCCGTAGGCTCCCCCGCCGCGTGCATCCGGCGCAACGTGGCGACCTTCCCATCGTCCAACGCGGCGGGACGACCCGTAGGTAGTCCCCGCTCAGCGCGAGCCTCGCGGGCAGCGGCGCGGCGTTCCCTCCCAAGTTCAAGTTCCAGTTCCGCCATGCTCGCCATCACACCGAAGACGGCGCGACCGACCGCCGTCGATGAATCAACACCCTCACGGAGCGATTTGATGATGATGCCCTTTTCGAGAAGGTCTTTGATCGTGGACATGACCTCAGCAGCACTGCGCCCCAAGCGATCAATGCCCGCCACGACAATCACATCACCCTCACGGGCAGCAGCGAGGAGAGCCGCGAGACCGGGGCGGCTCATCGTGCTCCCGGTGAGCTTGTCCGAATAGATCCGGTCGGCGGGGACGCCAGCCTCAGTCAGCGCGTCAGTCTGCTGGTCGAGACTCTGATGAGTGGTCGAAACCCTCGCGTAACCGAGAACGTACGGGGTGACAGTGGCGGTATCGCTCATGCACCTAGAGTACGCGACAAAACACTTTTGACACAAGGTTTTGGCGCACCCTTTTTGACGCAACTTTTGTCGCGGCGCGACCTGGGGTTTCGCGTGGGCGATGGGTTCCCATGACGCCCGCGACAATGCTCTAGTTTTGTCGCAAGGGATTGAGCATGAAAAAGCCCCAGCACGGGGTGGTGCCGGGGCTCTCGGGGTAACCCCCACTCGCGTGGGGAAGGCAGTGCCTATCCAGTCAACCGTCCAAGGGTCGGGGTAACCCCCACTCGCGTGGGGAAGGTGCCGGTCATGCCGATGCAGATCCAAAAGAACGGGTAACCCCCACCGAAGTGGGGAAGGTGCAGAGCGCTCCGCGCCCTCGCTGAGCGATGGGGTAACCCCCACTTGCGTGGGGAAGATGACTCTTAGAATAGTCGCGGGCGGAGAGCCCGCAAACGAGTCAACGCTTGCGCCGACGATCCCACGCTGCCTCAATCGCCCGGGCAAGCGCCGCCCTCCCCTGGTGACCCGCAGGGTCCAGGTCGAAAGCAGCCCGTGCCAGCCACCGCTGATGATACGAGAGATTGTCAGGGTCCTCGGTGCCATCGAGCGCGAGACCAGCGGCAATGGTCGCCGCACGGCTGGGCTCATCCCCCGTGAGCACCCGCGTCTTCCCCAGCAGGGTCAGCGTGGGGAGGCTACCAGCGTCAATCCTCCCCCGAATGCTATTCGGGTGAACGCCGAGCGCCCGCGCTGTCTCTCGCACCGTCCGCGACGCGGCAATTTGCGCAGCGAACGCCGGGTATTCGCGCAGCGTGGGACGCTCCTCCTCGGGCGCGAGATACACGGTGCGCCAGGAGCAATGGAGCGCACGGGCAAGCGTGGCGACGGGGACGGGCTGGTCTCGGGGGTCTCGGGTCGTGGTTGTCGTGGTGTTCATCATTGTGTTCCTTTCAAGAAGTTCGGGGCGGGTCGCGCGGCGGACTAGCGCCACGTCCCCTCCGCCTGGGGCTCATCAGTGAACTCCAAGAGATCGAACGTGGGATCCGCGATCTCACGGATCTGTTCGCGTAGGTCAGCGGGGGTATCGGTGGTGGGCTCAGCCCCACCCTGACGAGATGCCAAGAGCGGGTCGATCTCGGAATCAGCGCCGCGATCAGCCACCCGCTCCGCGATTTGAGGGATGCTCAGCGCGGGGAGTGGGGTCTGGGGCACTGGACCCAACTCCTGAAGCGCCCTCCTCACGTCACCCGTCACCTCATCCATCCACACAGTTCGGAGCGCCACGGTCTGGTGACCCTCCGCGCTGAGGTAGCCGAAGCCGCGAGGCGTCTGCGAAGTCATCAAATCCGCTTTCGCCTGGCTGATGGTGTCGGCGGTGCCCGCGATGAGCGATTCAATCGTCCACTCATCGTCAATTTTCATGACAAGCTTTGTCTTGCAATTCTTTTGGACATGCATAGGCACCACATCGGCGTTGATTTTCTGACCGATCAAGATGAGGAAAACCAAGGCACCACGACCACGTTGAGCCACGTTCCGCAAGAGGCGGTGCTGAAGATCGGCTTTGACTGCCTCCTCAGGACTCTTTGCGCCAGAGGACTTTTCGAGAAGCCCAATCTCATCGACAACCAGGTAAGTGGGAGTCCAGGAGACTCGCTCAGCCTCGATCTCAGCCTCCCCCGCCCCGTCCATTTCGAGGCGAGCCAGGGTCGCGTAACGCTCGCTCATCAGGTTGTTCACATGGTCCGCTTGACTCCAAAGCCCCTGGATGCTACCCGTGGCGGAACAGAGGGATTCAAGCGCCGCATACGATTTGCTGCCATCCCCGTTCTTGAGATCCGCGTAGTGGGTATCGCAAGAGCGCAAGCGTAATTGGGCGAGCAGCGCGTGGAGGGTCACGGTTTTACCCGCACCCGTAGTCGCGCCGATCAACATGTGGCTGCCCATGTCGAGCCAGACCGGCGTGCGTTCCATCGACATACCGGCGAAGAGTGACCAGTTATCGGGAGCCTGTCCAAGAACTTTACGCAGGTCAGAGAGGGTGGCGCTGGGGATCGCAGGCTGCTCCTGGAAAACCAGCCGCAGTTTGACGTGTTCATGCCCTTCGCCAGCCCCCACCGTGTGACCGATAGCCACGACACGCGCCGCGCCAATCGCCGGGGCGAGCACTTCGGTTCCCCACTGCATTACACGGGGGCGAGTGCTACCCGGAGGGATCGGAATCACCATCGCCAAGTCGACCTTTTCGCTCGCGGGTAACGCCGGATTCAGGAGAGTGGCGAACGGGAGCCTGCGAGAACCCTTCTCCGCGTATGCGATTCGCATCCCCTCGTAGTAGCGGCGGCGGCTCGGATTCCACCCGTGTGAAACATCCAGCATCCCCAGACCCGGTGCGAGATGGCTGGTCCACGCGAGGTTCGCCACCCGCCGTAACGCCGCTTCCTTCGTAGCGCGAGTCCCACCCACAAAGCGGTCAGAGCCCCCACGCCCCAGGAGAACGCTCGCGGCGAGCAACGCGACGCCAGGAGACGCGAAGATCAACGCGGCGAGAAGAGCGCCGGGGGAAGTCGGGGAACCAAGGAGAATCAAGAGCCCCAGGACGAGGAACGGGGCGGCAACCAGGTAAGTAACCCACCAGCGCGAGAGTGCGGCAAAAAGCCCTGGGCGATCCACTCTAGCCACGTAAGCCAAGTCGCGCCACGTCGGGGGGTTCGTCACGCTCCACCCGGCAATCGGTTGCAGCGCACTGAAATTCTTCAGCATGAACTTGAGGTAGATGCGATCCCTGCGGTCCTTCCTCGGGTTGAGTCCAGGAATCTGATGCGACGCAGCCATATTCGAGTCGTAGTCGAAACCTAAGTTGATCATCGTGCCCTCCTTTCGTCTGTGGTGCCCTGGGGCTGGGGCGGGGTAACCCCCACTCGCGTGGGGAAGGTCGATCAGGCGGCGACCGGGACGTTCTCAGCGAGAGCAAGGGCGAGAGCATCAGTCCTCGCCTCCCGCATCTCTGACCAGGCATCCACCGGGGTACCGTCAGCCGCGTAAGCCACGACTACCGGGGCGGCGCGCTTCGCACCAGGTGCCAGATCATCCAGGTCAGCGAGGACACTGATCGCCGCGTCAGAATCGCCGGGGATGACCGTCACTTGACCTGCGCTAATGGCGGCGCTGAGCTTCCGCTTGGTCCTCACGCAACCGGGGCAGAATCCGGCTGGCGCGACCACCAAACGGACATGAACTGGGGAAGTCGATTCACTCGGGTTACTCATCTCAGTCGTCCTCGCCGTCCAGATCATCGAAGTCGCTGGTCACGGCGCTAGGGGTCGGCAGTTCGCCCCGCTTTGCGGCGGCAATCGCGGCGGCACGAGCAGCCTTCGCGGACTCGGCGGCAATCTCCGCGTCGATCTGCGCGGTGACAATCGAGGTCAGCGCCGTCAGCACAGCGGCGGGCGGGGAAAGCGTGTCAATCGTGGCGTCCGCGAACTCGGTGATCGCGGCGAGATCGGCGCTGTTCTTGAATCGACTGCGGGGGATGCTGGACTTGGCGTACTCGCGGTCAGCGACCAGAGCTACGAGGGCGGGGATCAACTCCTCAGCATCGGTCATCCCCTTACGGGCGCTTGCAATTGTGTTGGTACTCATGTGATTTCCTTCTTTCTGTGTTGTGTTCTTACTTCTCCCCGACATCTGGACGGGAAATCTGGGGTGGGTCAAGGCAACTCGTACTCGCTGACCCATGCAGCGGCGGCAGCGCACGCGGGGTAACTCTGACGCGAGAATCCCGTCTGCGTGGTCCCCTGGCTGGTCAGCGGGTCGACACACGCCCCCTGGAAAGTCGCTAGCTGCGTGAGGGTGGGCGCAGGCAGATTCGCGCTGTTCAGAGGCTTGATCGCCGCCGCCCACGCGTTCCTCACGTCCACCTGGTAACGGCAGAATCCCCCACCGCTCGCCGCATCCGGGCAGACCGCGACACTCGCCGCCCACCACTTCGCGCTCGGGAGCAACCCCGACCAGGGGCTGAGCGGCATCTGCATGACCTGCGGGAATGAAGTGTCACTCGCTAGCAACTGCTTCTGAGCGGGCGTCATCTGAGGCGACGCATCCTGGTCTTTCACGATCACCTGAACGGGCGAGAACCACCGCTTGCCCGACTTCGACACCACGGGAAACACCCTGTCGCGCAGAGCATCTGCGGCAGTCACGACCTCCTGAGGAACACCCCAGAGCCCCGTGGTACCAGGGTTGAAAACACCACCCGATGGCGCGCGGCGTCTCACCTCCGCGAACGCTTGATCGGCAGTCATGTCGCTGGTCAGGTAAGAAGCCGGATCGGATGATCCCACGCGGGTGGTGGGCTGGGGCTGACCGGATTTCACGGCATCCCAATCGACCTCGGAAACTTCACTGATCGGGTCCTGGAACATGGTCTGGATCGCGCCGATCACGAGACCAGCACCCACCCAAACCACGAGGAACAGAGCGAGGGTCGGGAGGAAGCGACGGCGATTCTGGGGGCTACTCATCGCGCACCCCCGTCCTGCGCCTGGCGCTTCATCTCATCGCGGATTTGGCGAGCGAGGCTATTCAAGTCAGCGGGTGACTCTTTGGCGGACTCCTGGCGCTCCTGAGCCTGCTTCTGGGCGTCTTCCTGGGCGATCTGGTGGTTGGACTTATCGGGGAAAAGGAAACCCACCGGGTTGCACCCGCCAGCCAGCACCAAGGCGATAGCGATGACCAGGAAAAATCTGATCTTCCCTCGGAAAAACCACCCGCCAAAACGGGCGGTGGCGCGAGCGCCGCGAGCAGTGGATTTGACGTTATCACCGAAGGTCGGACCCTCCTCGGCGAACGGGTCATAGGGGGAAAGGGGGCTACTCATCGAAAACTCCTCTCGGGGTAAGGGGCGGGGACGGGCTGGTGGGCGACCTCGGCGGCGCGCGCCATGACGGTTAGCGGGCAATTCGGACGGTGAACCGCGACACGGAGCGCGGCAACCACCGGGGGAACAGGCGGGGTGGACTGGCGATTCACTGGTCATCCCCTCCCTCGAAGTCCCCGAAATCGTCCTCATCGGTAGTGAGAGCATCAGCAGGAACAGGGGAATCGAAATCGCCGAAATCATCCTCAGCGCCGTCCTCGCGGTCCTGGGGTGCGGCAGCCTCGGAAACCGCCTCAGGACCCGCCAGGAACACGCTCAGCGCCGCCTGGACCTCGTGGGCGACCTCAGCGCGAACCCTCGCGGTGACCGACGCGGTGATCTCCTCGCGCAAACGAGCCGTCTCATCAGCGCGAACCTGGGCAGCAATCGCGGCGATTTCCTCGGGAGACAACGCGGCAGCGACCTGGGCTTCCGCAGCCTCGGTTGCAGAGCGGGGGCGGACGAGTTCACCCGTGGCTTGCGCGAACTTCCCCTTCACGGACAGCGTGCCAGGGATGACGCGGATGAAAAGTCCCTGCTCAGCCAGCCCTTTTACCGTCACCGTGGGCAGCCACAAACGCAGGTCAATGACCTCGCCACCGGGAAACTTCGCCGTGATGTCATGAGCGGCGAGAGAGCGGTCCGGGTCAATCATCACCGACAAATCAGGATGCCCCTTCGCGCTCACCTGCTTCGGGGCAACCCGCAGAATCTCAATAACCCCACCCTGACCGATTGTGTGATGAGCCCCAGCATCAGGAGCAAGAATCGGCTCACGCAAAGAATGTGATTCCAGCACTTTTCGGTGGCTGTTTGTCAGCCCCTGATCAGCGGCACGCACGACGATAAAGTCGGTGTCGCCAGGAGCATTTTGGTCAATCATTCGGGAAGGTTCCTCTCGTTTTCACCTAGTAATATAGCCAGGGAGAGTCTCGGACTTAGACCCTCGCAATAACCCCAGGTCACACCCCCTAAAATGACCAGAAACCCAATCGCCGGCTCACACTCTCACTAGGGGAAAGAATGGGATCAATCGCACCGGGGAAACCACGCAACGACAACCAGGGAATCACCATCACGATTACTCAATGATTATCGTGACGAATAACCACGGACAAGCGCGACGACAACCTGGGGATGAGTCATGAGGATATGCCGTCACGGCAAAGGGGAATCAGATGGGAATAGGAGGGAGAATGGGACCAGGGGCAGGAGGTCCAGACGGGTCAGCGTCACGAGGGAAAGAGGAAGCGCGACGAGAGGAAATTGGGAGAAGCAGAGACGGGGCTTTTCAGGCATGATCACCTTCACGTCATCTATGCAGGTCAGCCAACAACAAACCGATGACCCGTTGCGACACGAATCGAGCAGAGCGCCGCGAGCAAGCGGAGGCGGGGAGATGAGCGGGAGGAGTCATCGCGGAGCCAGCGGAGCGAATGACGACGACTCGCCTCATTCTCCTCCTGCCGAACGCGATGCAAGTCGGTGATTCTGCCGGATTCTGGGAGTCAACGAGGTCGAGTGTTTTTGTATGGTCTGACCTGCATAGATGACGTGAAGGTGACAATTAAATACTTAGGGGCAAATCGGGGGGTGGAAACCGGACTCGAAGCCAGTGGCACCATCGAGCATCGCGGCTATAATGATTCATGGAAGGTTCGAAATCACTCGGCAGGAGCCCCGGTTGTTAGCCGGGGCTTTTGTCTTTCTACGACAAGCTGAGCAGACCGCCCTATTCTCCTGAGTAGACCGCTCACGATTTCGAGCCTTCCCACCTCAGAAATCGCGCCCGGTCGTCACCGATAAACGCGACGGAGGTGATCCGGTGACGAACCCCATAACCGCCGCCCTGACGCGGTACTACGCCAGTGTGACCGGGACCACTCCCACGGATGGCGCGGACTTAGATTCCCTCATCGCCCGCCGCCGAGGCTCCACCCGCCGCTCCCTCGAAGCCGCCGCCGCGTTGACCGCGTGCCGCCCCACACACTCCCCCAAGCTCGACATTGACCCGCACGGTCGCTCCGCCCTCCTGACCAGCAGCGGTTCTCTGGGCGTGTGCTCTGCCCGCCGCCCCGACTGCCCCCATTGCGCCCACCGCGTGAGTGAGGTTGCCTGGGACACGGCGATGACCCACCTCGACTCAGAAGCTGACTCCTGGACTGGGCGGCTACCAGGAAGACTCTGGCTCATCACCGCCACGACCAGGGATGACGCCCCCCTCCGCGAGCAGTTGGAAGCGGTAGCCGGGTACATGGACGCGCTGGGAGTAGACACCAGGGGGCGCGGGATGCGCCTGCTCCTCGCAACCCGTGAAATCAACGCGAAAGTGACCTGGGGGACATTCCACCCCCACCTCCACGCGGTGGTCTGGACCCACGACCATCACGCCCCTGAACTGGGGAAACTCAATCGAATGGTCCGCCGCCACTGGCAAGCGCGGCGGGGAGACGCCGTGATGAACACCGCGTTAGATGTCCGAGGCGGAGCACCCACACCCGAAAACGCCGAGAGCTTAATTGCCTACGCGCTCAAGGAGTTTCAGCCCGCGGGCGCGCGATCAGTCGAGAGTATCGCCACGCATGGAACCGGGCTGACTGGACTACTGCGCGTGGCGGAACTTGAGGAAGGGTTGGGCGAGGCGGCGCGAGGGATGCTGGACGACCTCATGATCGCAGAGTTCGGGCGTGGCGGTGAGGGGCTATTGCCCGGATCGTCGGTGATGATGACGCAGCGGCGACCCGCCAAACTCCCAGGTCAGGTGTACTTCCGAGCGCGGAAGTTCAAGGACTGGGAGGAATACGACCGAGATCACGTCGCCCAGGTCAAACAGGGTGTCGTAGACGCGGTGGGCTGGCGGGGGTACTGGGCTCTGCCTGAGGGGATCGACCCGCGTGCGATCCCGAGCGACGGCGAAGTCACTGACCGCGAGCGCTGGGCAGAGGACCTGGGTGACCCCGCCGCCGAGGCATACGCGGCGTCCACGCGCTGGGATGCCGCAATGCGGGAGGAGCGGGAGGCGTGGGATCGGGAGAGCCCCACCCCCGAAATGGTCGCTGACCAGGCACGGGAGGAGCGGGAGTGGGGCGACGGAGCGGACGCTGAGCGGGCTGCATGGGAGAGCTTCTGGGCAGCAGAGGGGTCAGACAACTCGACCCCCGCACAGGGTGAGCGCGAGGGTCGAGAAGAGCGGGTGGGGTCAGCGATTGACATGCACCGTGGGGAGGATTCGCCGCGCCGCATCCATCGCCGTACGAGGCGCAGAATCGCCAGACTGCGCATCGACCGAGACGACCTGAGGGACAGGTCTCCTCCCATCCGAACACAGGTCGCGACTGGTCTGAACTGCGAAAAGGCGAGCAACCCCATACTCGTACGAGTCGATATCTTGCGTAGCCGTCTCGGTCCGCGTCCACCACCCGTCAGCCCACACCGAGTCAGCGGATGTCGAAATCCCGTTCGTCTCATCGCAATTCACGGCGGTCAGCGCGATGATCGCCAGCGGACGGCGTACCCCAGCCTCCCCGTTGATGAACTTCCGCATCACCGAAACCAACTCATCCACCGAGCGGGAATCCGTGACCGGGCTGAGAAGATACTCCCCGCCCGAGGGCACTTCGCGCATTTGCCACCCGCTTGGTACTGCCAGCGAGCCCGAGATTGAGACCCCGCCCTCACTCATCGTGAAGGGCTGCCCCTCCGCCTCATCCCCGAAAGCGGCTTTCGCCCCGACCACAGCGACGGTGATGGTCAAGGTCGCGGCGAGGACGGCGGCGACAATCGCGGCGATGACCCCACGCGGAGTGCGGAGGAAGCGGAAGAGCCGGTCCAGGAGCGGCTGAGACGGTCCCTGAGGGGGCTGAGGGGATGCAGAGGGGGGGAATGGGGGTTGGGGCGGATACGGGGGCTGTGGGGGTTGCTGGGCGTAAGCGCCGGTCGGACCCCACGGGGGCTGATGTGGCGGTTGTGGCGGTTGCGGCGTGGTCAAGGCAAGTCCTCCCCAAATCGGTCATTCGGTAGCCTGGACCGTACCCGAAAATCGGGTATCTAAGCCAGTCTTGGGCTATGACAACCGGCAGGGGACGATCAGATGCATGACGTTGCGAGGGCGTGGCTACGTGGAGCGCAGTGAAGCGCTTTGCCGCGTGCTCCGTAGTTACCGGGTGCTCGCCGGTCTCACGCAGGCGGAACTCGCTGCACGACTTGACATCCCCCAGACCGCCGTCAGCAAAATTGAGGTTCGCGAACGCCGCCTCGACATCGTGGAGATGGAGGCATACTTGCGCCCGCTCGGCAGGACGGTTCACGATCTGCTCGAAGACCTCGACCGCGAGGTCGAGAACACACCAAAACGCAGAAAAACCCCTGGTCACGGTCGATAACCAGGGGTTTCTCGGTGGGGTCTCAGCGCTTGGGGACCATCCTCACGTCAGCGGTCTTGATGCCGAGGAAATACGCTTCCCCCACGTAACCATTTCCTTTGGCACGCAGGACAATTCGCCCACCCACGCCGTTATCCGCCCAGCCACCCGAGCGGGTCTGATGCAAGGCGTAGCGCACCCACGGGTTGACGCTGGGGTCGGACAAGGATCCCTTCTGACCGCTGATCGGGAACATCTCGCGCCCCGTCACCACCCACGTCGCCCGCGCTGAGCCAGGGGCACTGGTGGTGTAAGTGTATTTCCCGCTTGCGACCTGGGCTGATGCCTCCCCCGATCCCGTGATCCCGGTGGCGAGGGTCGCCGCACCAACCGTGGCGAGGGCAGCGGCGGTGATGCGAGATCGAGTGTTCATGGTGGTAGTCCCTCCCTGGGTAATCAGTTCAGGGTTACCGTACCCGATCTTGGGGTAGCGATTGCTGAGACAGCAGTGAGCCCCCGGTCGCAGATGACCAGGGGCTCACGTAGGAGGGCGGGGACTTCGCGGTGCCTCAACGCGGCGTCAGGGCGATGTCAGCAACGCGAACACCAGCCAGATACTGCTCGCCCACATAGCCATTTCCGCTAGGGCGCAGGACAATTCGACCACCCCAGCCGTTATCCGCGTAACCACCATTGGGCGTCTGATGCAGCGCGTAAACCGTATAAGCCGCAACATGATCCGAGGGGAGATCCGCGTAAACGAATCCATCAGCGACCGCGAACGGCACGCCATTCAAGCCGTTCGCGGACCCGGACTGGCTCATCGTGTAATCGCCCTCCCGGACATCCGCGTGAGCGGGCGTGGCGGCGAGGGTGGAGAAGCCGAGGGCAGCGCCTCCGGCGATTGCGAGGGTGGCAGCGATCTGCGCTGCACGTTTGGTGAGTTTCATTGGGGATTCCTTTCACTCACATATCACTATAGCCAGGGAAAGTCAAGGACTTTTTAATAAGATAAACCCCCAGGTCAGAGAACTATTCGTGCAACCCGCGTCCCCGTGCAACCGGGTAGATAAACTCGATCTATGAGCGTAAGGGCGAAAAAGGACGCGGCAGGGAACGTCACCGGGTATCAGGCGAGGTACTTGGACCGTCGCACGGGGAAACAGCCCTCGAAGACCTTCCGCACGAAACAGCAAGCCTTAGCCTGGGAAGCCGAACAGCGCGGCAGAGTGCACAGAGCCTTCGCCGGTCCCCTTGTCGATATCCGCGAACTCGCTTACGAGGTCGTGGATGGCACCTGCTCGGTCGATGCGTTCTTGGAGATGTGGGCAAAAGAGGCGGCGACGGCGGGTACACGCGGGCAACGGGAACACCTGCGGAAAAACATGGGTGACCTGCAATTTCGATCCATGCTCGCCGTGACCACCGCCGAGATCGTCGTATGGCGTGACGGGCTCCGGGGAGAGCGCGGGGTCGGGCGGAAATCCGGGCTCGCCGAATCCACCATCCGCACCATGACAAGGCAGTTGAGGGCGGCTTTCGAAGTCGCCATAGCGCGGGGGTACGCGGATACCAACCCGGTCGCCCACCTCACGTCGAAGCGGATTCGCGCCAAAGCGGTTATGCCCGAGGACGTTTTGAGCGTCGCGGAGATAAAAGCCCTGGTCAGCGCGTGGGATGACCCGATCTCGACCATGATTCAAGTGGGGGCGACCACCGGGCTCAGGATCGGGGAGATCGCAGGGCTCAGGGCGAAAAACGTGGACCTACGCACGGGGAAAATCCACGTTGTGGAACAGGCACGGGGCGGGAGGGAATGGGTCTGGGGACCGCTGAAATCGGCTAGCGCACAACGGATCATCGCCATGCCACCGTCCACCATCGCCATGATCACCGCGTACCGGGAGCGGGTCGAGCGGTCGAAAAATGACCCCCTATTCCAAACCGAGACCGGCGCAATGTGGAACGCCAGCAACGCGGGGCGAGTCATCCGGCTGGCGGGGGCGACCTGGACGTGGCACGACCTCCGGCACTCTTACGCAAGCCATCTTTTCAACGCGGGGACCGACGTTGCGACGGTCAGCAAGCTCCTGGGTCACAGCGGCACGTCGATCACGCTCGAAACCTATGTCCACATTCTGCCTGGGAGCGAAGAGAGCGCCGTGGAGAAGATGGCAAAGCTCTACGGGTGACCGGTCGTGCAAGCGTGCAACCCGCGTGCAAGTGGAACGCCGATATGGCGGGTTCCATAATGCTCTGAAGAGGTAGTTTGACAAACGGGATGCTCCATGCACCCCCCTATTTCAGTTCATGGTGTAGATGAACTCAGCCACTTACGAAATCTCCTTCAGGCTCTGATCTCATCGCCTCGTGGGCGCATCCGCGGATGGGCACATGGGCGCCGTCTGACTCCCAACCAGCCTAGTGGTCGGCGAGGGACTCCGGTCGCCGAGTCCCCGATGACCGCGCCCGCGGCCTCGGGAGTGGGGGTCGGCGACACCTTCGCGGTTGCGCAAATCACAGCCTGATCAGGTATTTGTGCCCGATGGGACGGATTCGAACCGACGTACCATCGTAGTTGTGAAGAACACCGACGAAGCTCGCCTCCTTGCCGAAGTCGGTAGCCAGTTGCAGGCCGACTACCGCGACCATCCGACCGCCGACGTTCAGGCGACGATCGACGAGTGCGTGACTCATTTCGACGGGGTGCGCATTCGCGACTACGTCCCGCTCCTCGTCGAGCGCCGCGCCCGGTCGATCCTGGGTAGCCCGTCCTGACCGTGCGCCCCGTTGACCGTGCGTCCCAAACCGTTGACCGTGCACAGATGATCGACTTTCCTGGCTTTGGAACGACGGTGTGCTTAGCATCGGTGGCATGAAAATTCGACTCGTCGGGGGTCTGGCCATCGCAGGAGCCAGTGTCGCAATCATCTCGTCCGGAACCGTGCTCGGCGCGGGTCACGCAAGCGCTGCTCTGAATCCGGGCACCTATCGCCAGTGCATTACGTTCCCCGTTGCCCCCGGCGCCGGGCCACAGTGCACGACCGCGACTGCGCAAGCATTCCTTGCCGCAGACACCAGCTACGGAGGGTATGGCGCATTCGTCTCGACCCCGACCGGCGGGTACCGGGCGTTTGCCGTCCTCGGGGCCGAGAATGGCCGAAAGGTGTACCGCAAGAACACCTCTGGTTATGACGTGACGACCTACTCGTACGGCGTACCGGTCACCCGGGCGACGATGACCCGCGTTGGATAACGGGTCCGACGCAGGCGACCATGATCAGTCGGTCGTCGACCCTGTCTTCGGCGACATCACGCTGACGTGGCGACACACCGACGACGACGTCACCTTGACCGCCTCCGGCGATCACGTTCCGATTGCTCGCCTGGTCCGCTCGGGAGCGCAGCCATCCCGTACGGACGTCCCGATCGGCACTCGCGATCCCGAGCGCCTTCGACTCTTCGTCGACGACGTCGAATGCGACATAGTGCCCTCCCCCGGTCAGCTGTCCCGACGATCTTATGGAGTCCGTGTCGAAGGCCTCGGCAACACAAGGCTTTTCACGCCGTCGAGTTCGACGGGCCATCGTCTCGTCTCGGGGTCGAAGTACGGCGGACGCAACGAGATCGGCGTCTTCACCAGCACCGACAACCATATCGGCGTCGAGTGGTCGGACGAACTGCGAATGGCGGGGCTCGTCTCAACCGTGGTCGAGCCGGCGCCCTTCGACAGCGCGCTCGGCATCCTGCTCGCCGGAGCATTTGGTACAGGAGCACGCTTCTTCGTCGGCAACGTCGTCGTCGGTGTCGTGCAGTCGATCTTCCCGCAGTGACCCGCCACCAATGAGACGACCGGGAATCAGGCCGCCGGACGACGGTGGGTCGAGGCGGTCGCTTCGCGGCGGGGGTGCTCGATGACTGTTCGCGTGTTCTCGGACACCGGACGTGGGTGAGCGGCAACGCCCCGGTACTCGACCACGCACCTGCTGAGGTCGAGCCCGACCGACACCGCGGTCATCTCCAGGTCGCTGCGCCGCGACCCGTCGGCAGCCTCGAACTCGTTCGTCTTGATCTGTCCGTGCGCGATGATCGGACGTCCCTTCGCGATCGCCTGACCCACACCCGCGAGCAGGCGTCGCCAGCAGCTGACTGTGAGATACAGCGTCGGCCCGTCCACCCACTCCTGCGTCTGCTTGTCCACACGACGTGACGTGCACGCGACCCGGAACGAGATCACGTCCTCACCGGTGGTGGTCTGGCGCCGCCTCGGCTCCGACACCACGGTTCCGATTACTGTCGTGTAGGTCTCGTACATGGCCGGTCTCCTGAGTTGTGGGAGCCGCGATCTGCGGCTGCACAACAGCATCGGCCATCAGCTCACCATCTCCGCCGATCCGCGTGAATCTGTGGACAACTCACGCCGCGGACCGCACAGTCAACGTCGGCTGTTGAGTTCCTTCAGCATGTCGTTGTAATCGGTGAGTTCGGCGTCGTGGTCACGTTCGGCGCGACGGTCGTAGCGCCGGGCCTGCTTGTCGTCGGACCGACGCCACTGCACGAGCAGCGCCAGCATGATGACGACGAGCGGTATTTCGCCTGCAGCCCAAGCGATTCCGCCGCCGACGCGTTGGTCTGCATACAAGTCTTCGTGCCACGGTAGGTTGAGTCCGCGGTAGTAGGACTCGGCGATGACGGCGCTCGTCATCATCAACGCCACTCCGAAGAATGCGTGGAACGGCAAAGAGCCCCAAACGATTCCGAGTTTGGCCACCGGTGACACCTGCCTGGGCGCGGGGTCGATACCGATGACCAACCAGTAGAAGAGATACCCGCTCAGCAGGAAGTGCAGGTTCATCAACAGGTGCGCGGCGTGGAAGGGCACCACCGCTTCGAACAATCCCCCGAGGTAGAGCAGGTAGAAACTGCCGACAAACATCACCGCGGCGATCCCCGGATGGGTGAGGAACCGCGACACCGGGCTGTGGATGGCCGACTGAATCCATTCCCGCGGACCGGGTGGATTGCCACGCCCGGCGGGCCGCAGTGCGCGCAAAGCCAAGGTCACGGGGCCGCCGAGCACCAACAGCACCGGAATCATCATCGACAACAACATGTGCGCGATCATGTGCACGCTGAACATCGCCGGTCCGTAACGCCCCAGGCCCGACGACGTCGCGAACAGCAGCAGCACGCACCCCAGCAGCCAGGCCACGGTCCGGCCGATCGGCCACTCGTCGCCACGCCGCCGCAGCCGCCACACCCCGCGCAAATACACCACCGCGAGGACGATCGCGAGCGTGCCGAAGATCAGGTCGAACCGCCAGTCGGTGAATATCCGCGCGAAGGAAGGCGGCTCGTCGAGGCGGTACCCGATCTCGCTCTCGACCACGCTGATGTCGGGATTGGCAAGATCTGGCGGCGGGGTACGCGACAACCCGACCGCGAGGCCGAACGTGACCGCGAACACCACGATCTCCGCGAGTCCGAAGCGGACAAACGTCGACCGGATGCCCGACTCGGTCTCGAGCCGCGCGATGGTCGACCGCCGATGCCACGCGCCCAACGCGCCGAGCACCACCAGTGCTGCGGTCTTCAACAACACGAGTCGTCCGTAGGTGTCGGTGAACAGGTCGCCGATCGGCACCCGAACAAGCGCATTGACGACGCCGCTCACGCCGACCACGACGATGCACCAGAACGCGACCCGCGAATACCGCCGCACCGCGAGGGTGCGCCAGCGTCCGTCGGCGAGCGCGTAGAACACCACCGCGACCAGACCGCCGAGCCACAACGTCGCGCCGACGATGTGCAGGATCAGACTGTTGGTCGCGACGTCGTGGTTACCGCCGGTCGACGAGTGCCCTCCCAGCGCCGGCGGCATCAGGCTGAGCAGCACGAACAGTACGGTGGCGAAGGTGAAACCCCAGCGCAGGGTGACCCGCGCGATGACGGCCGCCACCAGCGCGAACACCGCGGTCCAGAACCAGGTCCGAACGTCGGCGACCTGGCCGTAGACCCGAATGAGGTTGGCGGGCCTGATCGTGGTCGACAACGGCTGTCCACTTACGTCGGACACCGACAGCGGCATGAGCAGCAACGCGCTGATCGACCAGATCAATGCGGCGGTCGACGCGATCCGAATCGCGCGGAAGCCTCCGACGTCGAGCACCCCGTCGGCTTGCGGCGGCACGAAGAAGGCGGCGAACACCGCACACCCCAGCGCGACGGCTGCGGCGACCTCCCCGATCGCGGTGACCGCGGGCAGGCCGTAGGTGGTCAGCGCCCCCGGGTCGGGCACGCCGGTCAGGCGCAGCGCGGACGCGGCAGACACCCCCGTGACCGCAATCGCCACGATCGCGGCGATCCAGGTCGCCGCCCAGAGAATCCCGGCGACCACGCCACGCGGCTCGCGCATCGCGTCGCGAGCCGCGTCCGCCTGGACTGTCGGGCTCGTGCGGGTCATCCCTCAACTGTAGGTCCATCCGTGCGCGACTCTGCCGCCCGGCCTGCGCTGATCCGCTCACCGATGTCGTAGACTCCAACTGCTCGTCCGGCCTGCCACCGGACGGCGGCCGGGTCCCCCGGCCTCGCCTCCGTAGCTCAGGTGGATAGAGCAAGGGCCTTCTAATCCCTAGGTCGCAGGTTCGAGTCCTGCCGGGGGCACGAAAAAGCGACCCCGACCAGCACATACGCGATGTGAGGTCAGGGCCGCTCGGTTCAGTCAGACGGTGAGGTCGACGTTTAATCGACGGTTAAGGCACTCAGGACGCCTCGGCGGACGGGTCGAACTGCTCGACCACTTCGCGGTGATCGGCGCGGCGTGCCCGGTCGATGTAGTGGGCGCGGGTCACCTGATCGTCGGCGTGCCCGAGCTGCTCGGCGGCGGCGTCGGCACCCTTCGCGCTAGCCACAGCGGTCGCGACGGCCTTGCGGATCACGTGCGGAGTCACCCACGATTCCAGCCCCAGGCGGTCGCGAGCTGCGCGCCACTGATCGCGAGCGTTGCACGGATCACGCAAAGTGTTTGCGGCACTTGGGAATACAACGCCGTGAGCGTTCGGCAGCGCGGCGAGCTTCCGACGCATGAGCACCGGGACGACCCATGACGGCAGGCCCAGGACCAGCGCGTCGTCGTCCGCCTTGCCCTTGGCGTGGTCCTGAATGACCAGGCCCTCACCCTTGATTCGCACGACGGTGCCTCGGATCGTCGCGGTGGGCACGTGACCATCACCAGGCGTCAGGTCCAGGTCGGCCCAGCGCAGTGCCAGCGCCTCACCGAACCGAACGCCGGTCGCGGCGAGCACCGACACCAAGTCAGGCAGATCAGCGCGCACCGCCTTGTCATCGGCGCGCAGGCCCGCGAGCATATCGCGCACCTGCTCGACGGTGAGCGCCCTTGGCTTGGCGCGCTTCGTGACGACCTTGACATCTCGGACGGGATTCGCGGTCACCGCCCCGTTCGCGAACGCGACACGAAACATGCCACTGAGGACCGAGCGGGTTACCTTGGCGGTCGCGTCGCCCTTGGTGTCGGCGAGCTTCTGCACTGCGCCATTGAGCCGGTGCGGGGTGCACTCGCGCAGCGTGAGGCCACCGACTGCCGGGAGCACGTAGAGCGCCACGACCTCGGCGTAACGCTGTTTCGTCTGGATCGCCCGGTCGGACCGCTCGACGTCGGCCAGCCAAGCGGCGGCGAGCGCGCTGACCTTGGTGTCGGCGGTGATGCCATGGTCGGCGGGCGCAACGCGGTCGCTCAGCTTGCGCTTGAGGCGCTGCTCAGCGTCGAACCGTGAGCGCCCGGTGGCCGTGACCACGCGAGTGACGCCGTCGAGATCACGAAACCTGCACCACGCCTTAGCATTTGGCGGATTGCCGCGTGAGCTGATACGCCCATAGGTGCCGACGTCGAGCTTGGGTCGCCCCCTCACGACAGCAGGCCGTCGATACCGTCGCGCAGTGCGCGGAGCTGTCGGTCATCGACGTCGACCGCGTAATCGAGCATCTCGTCACCCAAGTGCAGGGCCACGCGCCAGCGGCGTCGACCAGCGGGGCCGGGATCGTCGGCGTCGCTGTCCGGGGCCTGCTCGATGACGAGTTGCCCGCCATCTCCGTCGACGGCAACCCAGGGTGTCAGCAGGTCATCGGTCATGGTTCTATCCGTTCCTCTCAGGTGGGCGCAGGGTTGCGTCCGGAGTATTTGTCAGGCCAGTGCGGCCGCGTCCTGGCTTTTCAGCACCGCGCGCACGGTCGACGCGTGCCAGGTCGCCCCGCCGCGCACGGTGGGGACACCGGCCTCGGTCAGCTCGGCGGCGATGGCGCGCAGGCTGAGGCCGCGTGCCTTGGCATCGACCACGCGCTGAGTGACCTCGGCAGGAGTCTCACTCGGCCGGCCTAGACGGACGCCCTGCGCCTTGCGCGCAGCCAGTGCGGCCTTGGTGCGGTCGCTGATCATCGCGCGTTCGAGTTCAGCAACACCACCCATGATCTGCGTGGTGAACCGGCCCGCCGCGGTGGACGTGTCGACCGTGCCATCCACGGCGACAACCGCACCCTTGGCTGACTCGACCCGGTCGATGACGTCGAGCAAGGTGCGCAGGCCACGCGCGAGCCGGTCGGATTTGGCCACGACCAGGGCAGCGACCTGTCCCGACTCGACCGCCCCGAGGGCGGCGCTGAGGCCGGGTCGCTTGTCAGCGGCCTTGCCGCCACTCACGCCTTCATCGGCGTACTCAGCGACGATCGTCCAACCGCGTCGAGCGGCCTCGGCGGCGATGGCCGCGCGTTGAGCGTCGAGCCCTGCGCCGCTGTCGGCCTGCTCGGCAGTGGACACGCGAACGTAGCTGACGACCTGATCGGCGGGGGCGGTGCGCTTGCTCATGTCCTTACTGTACACGAATCGACCGTTTTATGTACACCTACTCGGCGGTGAGCGTGTCGAGCGCGGCGACTGCGCCCGCGATATAGGCCCGCTCGGTCGCGGTCGCGGTCAGTTCCTCGGCATCGATCGCCGCGAGGACTCGTCGCAATTGCTCGGCGGTCGCGCGGGCCTCGGCGTGGATGTCGCGGTGGGTCATGGGATTGATCCTCGCACCGACGTGCACGCCTCGGCGCGTATCCCACAACAGGTGCTCAGTCGCCATCCGCGTCCCAGCGCGCGACCTGCGCCCGGATGCCATCGGCCAGGGCATCGACCATCGACCTCGCAGCGGCGGCCCCTGAATCTGCGTCGTGACCAGCATGTTCGGCGACTCGCGTCAATCTCTCAATCGCGTTCGCCAAGTCGGCGACGGCACGCGCAGACGGTAGCTCGGTCTCGACCGTCTCGACTCCCTCGCGAGTCGCGATGTGCTCTACCCCCTTGTCCCACAACCGTTTTCGCATGTCGAGAGCGTCGGATAGGGCGGCCTCGGCGAGGTGCTGGCGAGCGAGACGCAGCCGCTCGGCCTGCACTTGGCCGGCCATCGGCGCAGGCGACCAACTCAGGCCCCAGCGGCGCGACGCCCTGCTCAGATCCGGTTGCGCAACCCCAAGGCGGCGAGCGGCCTCGGTCTGGCTCAGGCCCTCGTCGCGCAGTCGGCGGGCGTCGGTTTCCAGGTCGTCGGGTACGCGGTTGCGCGCGGATCGATGAGCGCGCTTGCCCTGGCTTGCCATTTACGGCACCGCCTGCGCCATGGCCCGTACAGCTACGTCGAACTCGTCGCGGCCATCGGCGGCGAGACCGTTGCGGAAACCTGTCTGCCCAAGGGCTCCAGTCAGTGCCCAGACCGCAGCACGCGCGTGGGCGGCGCGCTGATCGGCCGTCAGCGGGCGACCCAGCGGCCCCAGGTCGTCCCCCAGGTCGGCGCGGTCGATCGTCTCGGCGGCCAGGCGGGCATCGGCGATCCGGGCGACAATCTCGCGGCCGTCAGCGGTGGCCGGGGTCGCGTTGGGCTTGTAGGTGAGGGACCGCGACACGATCGCGGCCAGGGCATCGATGGCCTCAGTGAGAGTCATATGTGTAATCCCTTCTGAGAGTTGCACTTTGGTCTAGTGGTGATGATGGCAGGATGGATCGGGGCACGACTCGCGCGGTCCCCGGTGGAAGAGATCCGGTCGACTTCGCAGCTTGGCGGCGCACGCCTCGCAGAAACCCGCAGCAAGGCCGGTCTGGAAGTTGTCCATCGTGCCCCCGCTATCCGCCCGTGGCCAATCGATGGCACCCAGCCTGGGCGCGGCGGGGATCAGGCCACCGTCGCGACGCGAGGTGATCGACTGGAGTACCCCGTTCAGAGCGCCAGGGAGCGTTGCCGCTGCCACCGGTGCATCGGTCGCGGGCGCCGGATCGCGACCCCACCGCAGAACGCCAAGTGTCTTCGTGGAGGGGTCGGCGTCGTGAATCCAGCCGCGTCTCGACCCCGAGTCCGATCCGTGCAGCCGGTCAACGATGCCGCCGAGTGCATCGAGGCCGGACAGCGGAATCATGCCGACCCCCGGAACTCGACGCCCAGGCGCACGAAATCAAGCCAGGCGTCGACTGCGGCGCGGTAGTGCCGTCGGCGTTCTTCGGGGACGTCGCACACGCCGTGGGCGGCCCTGGCAGCGTCGAAACGGCCCTTGAGCGCGACGCTGCGCGCGCGGTACTCGTCCCTGGTCACTCTGCTGCCCACCGCCCAGCAGCGCGACGATGAGCGGCGCGGCGGCGTTCGGCGCGAGCTGCGTTCTCCTTGGCCTGCGCAGCGCGTGAGGGTGCCGACTTGCGGTCCCGGATCGCCTGGACCGCCTCGTCGGTCGACCGCTGCCGGGAGCGGCGCAGCTCGCGCCGACCGAACGAGGACAGCATCGACTCATCGACCGTGATGTTCTTCGAGGTGCACGCAGGGCAGATATCCGAACCGGGCTGCGCGGGACGGTCCTCGGCGTCGGCCTTCGCGTGGTGACGCAAGCGTTCGGCGACGTCCTTCTGCGCGGCGACCTCAGGCAGATCGCCGGCCATCTGTGCACGGCGTGCACGACGGGCCAGAATCGCCTGCTCGATGCTCTGGTTCGGCGCGTCCGCCCTGAGCATCGAGCTGTCGACGTCCTCGGCGCTGACCAGCGTGTGACACGCAGGGCACGGCGTGGTCCGCTTGGGCGGCGGGGCGTGGTGATCAGCCTTGGCCTTGCGACGCGTGTCAATTGTGTTGTCGGCGTTCATCATTCAATTCTCCTTTGTGTGAAGTTCAGGCCACCGGTGGCCCCGACTGACAGACGGGACAGAAGCGGGGCCACCGGGGCGATCCCGGACACCAACGTGCGGGTGGTCGATGTCCGCGTGTCCGGGAGCTTCATCGGTCCGCCACCTCGGCGGCGCGGACAAGTTCAGTCGCAAGCTCATACGCCTCGGCGGGCAGCAGGTCGGCGACGCGATCACCGACGCGGATAGCCACGTAACCGGAGTCGACGGGCCAGACGTGGATCGCAGGGCCACCGCCCACCGTGGTGATCGCGGATTCAGCATCGACCTCGGCGCGGGCACGATCCGCGATCAACGACCGGGTCACCTGGCCCGCGACGGCCCTATGCCAGCGCGCCGCGATCCAACGATCGAGCGCGACGAGGCGAGGTTGCAAGCGGGTCGTCACCCACAGCTCCAAACGGATCATGCGACCTCCAGCAATCGGGGCCGCAGCAGCTCGGCGGCCATCTCGGATCGGCGCTCGACGCCACGCTGGTCGTCGGCGATCAACGTCAGCCGGTTGCGCGTGTCCTCGTCGGCGCGTGCGAGCAATTTCAGCAGGTCCGCATACCCCACGCGACGTCCTGCACGGGAGAGCCTCGGGACCGTCGCGATAGCGAGCGCGTGGCATCCGTCGCAGTACGCCTGACCCGGGCGGACCTTTGCGGCGCTGCACCAGGCACAGCGCTTCGACCCGTCGGCCTCAGCGCAGGCAGTGTGGATCGACTGGCCTGCCGGGACACCTGACTCACCACAGACGCGACAGACGTACGCGGTGGTGTCCCGGTCGGCGTCGGACGTGCCAGTAAGTGCCTGCTCACCTCCTCGCGGCCCTGCCCTGCCCTGCCCGTCCTGTCCCGTCCCGATGTCACGGGGACTGTCACGCGTGACATCACTTGCGACGTCACAGGTCTCGGGGTCGCAGTAGTAGTGTTCGCCAGCCTTGTGCGAGCGCTCGCGGCGCTTACGGTCGCGCTGAGCTGTCTTGCGCTCGTCGTCGCGCAGGTGGGGCGGCGGTACGTGCTGGTCGATCCTCACGACGGCAATATGGCTGCCGGAATCCGTGACGAGACCAGCGGCGGCCAGCTCGGCCAGCGCGGCGGCGGGGTCGTCGACGTCTGAGGCTCGGAGGGCATCGACGCGGCGCAGGACGCCGTCGTATTTCTTGGTGCGGCTGCACGTGTGGACGACCGCGAGGTAGTGCCACCGAGCGGCCAGGCTCAGGTCGGCCAGCTCTGGCCAGTCAGTCCACCCGTCGTCAGTCCGCACCCACCCCACGCGTCACCTCCTCGTCGTCGGGGAGTCCTCGGTCGTCAAGCGCGTCACGGCTCGACTGATCGGCAACAGGCCGTGAATCGGCCCTCAGATCGCCGTAGAGCGCCAAACCGGGACGCTCGCGAGTGACAGGGTGGCCGATCATTACGCGGCCCCCTGAGGCCGCACCACGCCCTGCGCCATCCAGGCGTCGAGATCGGCGCGCCTGTACCTGATCATTCGGCCTTGGCGCACGTAGGCGGGACCGCGCCCCTGAGAACGCCAGTTATCGAGCGTCCCCCGCGAGACGTCGAGATAGCTTGCGGCTGCCTGCACCGCCAAAATGTCGCTTGCCGACACCTTGCCCAACCTTCCAGCGTCCGCAGACGCTCGGTGATGCCCGGGAGCCGGATGCTCTCGGGTCGTCCTGTTCAGTTGGGTGCCGAGGGCCACGATACCAGCGAACGATGAGAAGGCGTGAATACTCATGTGCGCGAGCGTGTTTCATCTCCATTATCTCAGAGCCAGGCTCGCGGGCGACAACCTGCTCGAAACTCGACGCTTATTCGACGCTTAGTCCCTGAGAACGGGTGAGAACCGGTGAGCGTCCCGTCAGACGAGTGAGCGCAATCAGACTGCGGCGGAACTGATCAGTGAGACCCGATGAGACACAGTGTGATTCGGCCCCGTAATCCCTAGGTCGCAGGTTCGAGTCCTGCCGGGGGCACCGTGACACCCTTGCCGGCCTCCGGCCGGTGTGCGCCCACTGTGTCGTTTGAAAGAGATTCACGCGGGCGCGCCGTAGACAGTTCCGGCCACGGCCGTTCCCCTTGTGAATCGACGGTGGAACCGGATGGCCACTCGCAAGCGTCGAACTGACATAGCCGGATACCCGGCGACGTCTCCACCCTTCCGACGTCTCGATGGAGCATTCATGAGCCCGTTCACTTCGATATTCCACTTCGGCATCGATAAGCAGGAGATCACCGAGATCGCCGACACCTGGCATCGTCAGCACGTGGCGGTGCACGCCATCAGCTTCGAGGCATTCGGATCGTGCGTCGGTCCGTCGAGCGCCGTTGTCGACGCTCTGGGTGCCGCGCGGCAGCCGGCGGCGAGCGCCACGGCGTCGATCGGCAAACGGCTCGGGGACATGAGCGGTCTGTTGCGGGCGTTCAACGTCGAGGCGACCGATTCCGACGCACGTGCCGCAGCCGGATTCGACCAACTCCGGACACGCTGATGCGGCCGACCATTTCTCAGCTCCAGCAATGGGATACGAACTCGATCGGCAGAGCTGCCGCCGCTGCGGGCAATGCCGCGTTCGCCCTCGACACCTCGCTCGACACGGTCGTGCGGTCGATGGATGACGCCCGCTTGTGGTTCGGTGCCACGCAACGCGCAGCGTCTACCCGCGTGACCCAAGAACAGGACCACGCTCACGAGGTGCGTAACGTTCTCCAGCAGATTGCCGACTCGGCCGCCGATGCCTGCACAGATCTCGCTCACATGCGTGACCACGTGCTGGGCAACGTGCAGATCGCCGAATTCCTCGGCTACCGCGTGTCCGACGCGGGCGACGTCGCCCTGCCCGACGGTTCGACCACCACCGACACCGAGCAGTTCGCCACCGCGATCAACGGTGGACTCGACTCGCTCGAGAAGTCCGACACCGCGTACGGACGTCAGATCTCCGACCTTGCAAGCGATCTCGCCGCCATGGTGAACGGCCAGCCCGATGTGACCATTCCGGGCGGCGAGAGGCTCGACCCCGATCAAGTGGTGGACATGTTGCGCCATCTGACGCCGGATCAGCGTCGGGCGATCCTGCGCCAGATGAGCCCGACCGACATTCGTCGAGTGATCCAGGCCGACCCCGAGGCGATGGGGAACATGGACGGCGTCGGATTCGAGTATCGAATCACGGCCAACGAGACCAACATTCGCAACGCGCTCGCGAACGAGATCCAGGCCGGACGCGGCACCGGACGCCGCGCGGATCAACTCCGCAAGATGCTGGAACAAACCGCGGACCCGTACCCGACGGGCACGGACGGGACATCGGAGCGCCAGTTCCTCGTGTTCGAGAACACCGCGAACGGCCGGGTCGTCGAGATGATCGGCGCCCTACGACCAGGCACGCGCAACGCCACCGTGTACGTGCCGGGGACCGGAAGCAACCTCAGCGGCGTGGCATCGCCGGACCGGAGCAACCGGAAGGCCGCGTGGAACCTCGCACACCAAACGGGCGGCCCGGTCATCGTGTACATGGACGGCGACCTCCCGCAGCGCATCGGCCACGAACACCTTCTGGATTCCCTGCGAAAGGGTCTGGGCTCCTCAGTGGCCGCCGTCCCGCAACTCGGCGCCGGACAAGCCCTTCTGCACGCCACGGCAGGTCTGTCCGGCAGCGCCGTCGACCCGCACTTCGCCGCGGACATGGCACCACGGCTGGTCTCCTTCGGCCACGAGCTCGACGTCGAACTGGCCGAGCATGCACCGGGCGCCAAGACCACCTACATCGGGCATTCGTACGGCGGGTCGATCGTGGGTACTGCCGACCAACTCGGATTGCGCGCCGACAACATCATCTACGCATCGTCGGCGGGCACCGGGCTCTACGACGGCAATCCGACAAGTCCTGATACGCATAGATTCTCGCTGACGTTTCCCGGGGATTTCATCCATCACGTGCAATCACTGCCCGGCAATCCCCATGGCGCCGACCCTGATTCGGCCCCGGGCATCACCCGACTCGACACCGGCACGTATGAACGTGACGGCGTAACCCACGACTCGGGAGCACGGGCACACGGCGACTACTGGGACGATCCGAATTCCACCGCGTTCCGCAACATGGTGAAGGTCATCACCGGGCAGCAGCCGGATCTCTACATCTACCGGGAGCCCGACATCGTCACCCCGCAACGGTTGGGGCATGACGTGCTCAACCCCGTCGACAAGCTGCTCGATGTCCTGAACGGACGCGACACTGCGTACGGATTGCTCAGTCCCGAATGGTCGAGGCTGCTCAGGTCTTCCGAACGCTGACGCCCGCGGTGCCACGCCACCCGCCGATCTGGTGCATGACGTGATAGATGACGAGTGCGGCGATCGAACCGAGCGCGATCCCGCCGAACTCGAGATCACCGATCTTCCACTGGAAGTCGGCGATACCGATGACCAGCGGGATTGCTGCGGTGAACTGGTTGATCGGCAGACCGAAGTCGACTCGGTTCGTCACCCAGATGTGCACACCGATCACGCCGACGAGACCATAGAGCGCCGTGGTGACCCCACCGAGCACACCGGCCGGAATCGAGTTGATGACGGCACCGACCTTGGGCGACAGCCCGAGGAGAATGGCCGCGAGACCGGCAACCCAATAGGCCGCCGTCGAGTAGATCTTGGTTGCCGCCATCACGCCGATGTTCTCCGCGTAGGTGGTGGTGGCCGATCCGCCGCCACTGCCGGCGAGCATGGTGGCCAGACCGTCGGCCGCCAGCGCACGCCCGATGCGGCGGTCGTAGTCGACACCGGTCATCATGCCGACCGACTTCACGTGGCCGATGTTCTCCACCACGAGCACCAACACCACCGGCAAGAACAACGGGACCACCGAGAGGTGAAAGGTCGGAGTCTGGAAGTCCGGCAACCCAACCCACGACGCGGCGCCGATGGGAGCGGTGTCCACCTCGCCGCGCGCGAGCGCGAACAGATAGCCGAGAACGACGCTCGCGAAGATCGCCAGACGACCGATCAGGCCGCGGAACAAGACGACGCACAAGATCAGCAAGACGAGCACCACGGTCGCCGTGACCGCGTCCTGCGCATAGTTGTTCTTTGCACTCGGCGCGAGGTTGAGTCCGATGAGCGCGACGATGGTCCCGGTGACGATCGGCGGCATCAGCACTTCGATCCAGCCGGTGCCGGCGACATGGCTGACGACGCCGATGATCACGAGAGATGCTCCGACGAAGACGATTCCGCCGAGTGCCGACGACTGACCGTGCGACGCCGTGGCGGCACCGACCGGCGCGATGATCGCGAAACTCGAGCCGAGGTAGCTCGGCAACCGGTTTCGCGTGATGACGAGGAACAGCACGGTGCCGATACCGGAGAACAGCAGCGTGGTCGACGGCGGGAATCCGGTGAGCACCGGCACCAGGAAGGTCGCGCCGAACATGGCCACGACATGCTGCAATCCGATCCCGACCGTGCGCGGCCAGCTGAGCCGCTCCCCCGGCCCCACCACCTTCCCCACCCCGATCTCGTCTATCCGCTGCCACCGGAAGAACTGCCCTGGGCCATCGCTCATCGCCTCAGTCTGCGGTATCGCCGTCCGTTACGCCGCGTCTGCGCAGAACGTCATGGAGTGACCGGGATCACCTGAGTTAAATATGCATTTCAGATTCCAATTATGGTTGACTCGCATCATGCAGCTGACCCGGTTCACCGACATCGGACTCCGGGTCGTCATGCGCCTCGCGGCTGCCGACCGTGCGGATTCCAAGAAGCATTCCGACAGAAGAACTCTCACCACGCGTGATCTCGCCACCGAGCTGTCGGTGCCGTACACACATGTCGCCAAGGTGGTCAGCCGGCTGTCGGAGATGGGCGTCGTGCATTCGCGGCGCGGCCGCAGCGGCGGTCTGATGATCACCGAGCTGGGGCGCGACGCCCGGGTCGGATGGCTCGCGGAAACCCTGGAGGGTCCGGGTGAGGTGGTCGACTGCAACAGCCCCGAACCATGCCCGCTACGCGGTGCCTGTCGCCTGCGTGGGGCATTGGCGCAGGCGCGGACAGCCTTCTTTCGAAGCCTCGACGATCAGGTCATCGCCGACCTCGTCGCCGACCCCACCGGCGCAGTACTGCTCGCGCTGCGCGCACCCCAAGTGACCCCAGACCACACCGCCGCGCGAGCGCGGGACCACACCGCAGACTGACGCCCGCACCCACAACGAGACTCGACCCGATCCACCGTGGACGGGCCAGATGGAACGGAGACAGCAGTGCTCACCGATTCTCAACGCGAAACCCTCGCCGCCACCCTGCCCGCGGTCCAAGGCGCGCTCGGCGACATCACGCCCACGTTCTATCGACGGCTCTTCGCCGCGCACCCCGGGTTGCTCAACAACCTGTTCAACCGGACGCACCAGAAGACGGGAGAACAACCACAAGCGCTGGCCGGCTCGATCGCCGCCTTCGCCGCACTTCAACTCGAGCCCGACGTGCGACGCCAACGGTTCATCATTGACCGCATCGCGCACAAACACGCCTCGCTCGGTGTGACCCGCGAGCAGTACGACGTGGTGCACGAGCATCTGTTTGCCGCGATCGTCGAGGTACTGGGTTCGGCAGTGACGCCGCCCGTCGCCGACGCGTGGGACCAATTGTATTGGGACATGGCCGATCTCCTCATCACCGCCGAGGCCGATCTGTACGCCGGCGCCGGGGTCGAGTCCGGCGCGGTATGGCGCGACGCGCGGGTCGTCGAGCGGACACAGGTTGCACCGGACACCATCGCATTCACCGTCGCGGGTGTCGAGCCGCTACCGACATTCCGTCCGGGTCAATATATCTCGGTCCAGGTCGAACTCGCAGACGGCGCCCACCAGATCCGTCAGTACAGCCTCACGGGCTCGCCCGACGCGACCACCTGGACGTTCAGCGTCAAGCTCGCGGGTGAGGTGTCCGGCCAACTGCACGAGCAGGTCTTCGAAGGCGACATCCTCCGCGTGAGCACGCCATTCGGCGATCTGGTTCTCCCCGAGGATGATTCGCCAATCGTGATGGCGTCGGCCGGCATAGGATGCACACCGGTGATCGGCTTGTTGACCTCGATGAGCGCCGACCGTGATACACGGCCGATAACGGTGCTCCACGCCGACCGCTCGCGCAATCGGCAACCGCATCGAGGGCAGCTCGCCGCTCTGGTCGAATCGCTGCCCAACGGCCGGCTGATCCAGTGGTACGAGCACGGTGCGGGTCATCTGACTTCCGAGCAGATCCGCGTCGGTCAGATGTCACTGAGCGGGATCGACGTCGATCCGACATCGCATGTGATGCTCTGCGGCCCTACCGGATTCATGGCGTCGGTCCGTGACGAGCTGCTCGATCGCGATTTCACCGAGGCGCGCATTCACTACGAGACCTTTGGGCCCGAACTCCTTCGGGCCGGCGCGCGATGAGCTCCTCAGGCGCGATCGTCGTCGCGGCGACGTTCGTCTGGCTCGGCATGGTCCTTGCGATCTCCTTCATGGAGGCACCGCTCAAATTCCGCGCGCCCGGCGTGACCGTGCCACTCGGGCTGGGAATCGGCCGGATCGTCTTCCGGGCACTGAACGCGGCCGAGCTGGTGTGGGCGGTACTCGTCATCGTGGCCGTCGCCATCGGATCGTGGGCCGGAGTCACCGTCCCGATCGCCGCCGGTGTGGCGTGCGGTGCACTGGCCCTGCAGCTGGTCGGGGTGCGGCCCGTTCTCACTCGACGGTCCGACCACATCCTGGCCGGAGAGGAAGCACCGCGCAGCCGGGCACACCTCGCCTACGTCGCCCTCGAGGTCGTCAAGGTCATCGCGCTGCTGTGGTTGGGAATCACAGTGCTCGCCGCGGGCTGACCCAATTCGACCCAGGCCTCGCCAGGAGGACGACCTGCGAGAACTCGAGTTGAGTTGGAGAACGCGAGTGCTGCAGCACTCGCGTTCTCCAACTCGGCACCGGTTGTCGCGAGAACGGTCGCTCCGTATATGCAGATCGGA
>NZ_JBSFQL010000015.1:0-135861 GCF_053588675.1 Gordonia sp. NPDC003422 | reverse complement strand
CGCCACCGCGCCAACCCGAAGGTCGCTACAGTAGGAGCGCCCACAGGTGGGGAATTTCAATGAGCACACCTGGGGAACTTCCTTGAGCCTCGTCACTCGGAAGTCGTCTGCAGACGGGCACTATGTGCGGGAGTGCGACGATGGTCTGATGACCGCCACCCTCGTCGCCAAGGATATCTCCGGCGGCTACGCGCACCGTGTGCTGTTCGACCACCTCGATCTGACAGTTGCGCCCGGCGATGTCGTCGGTGTGGTCGGGGCCAACGGGGCGGGGAAGTCGACACTGCTGCGAGTGCTGGCGGGCGAACTCGCCCCGTTGGAGGGGTCGGTCACGCGGTCCCCGGCAGATGGGTTCGTCGGTTGGTTGCCGCAAGAACATGAACGCGTGCCCGGCGAGACCGTCGGCCAGTACGTCGCGCGGCGGACAGGTTGTGCGGCAGCGACTTCGGCGATGGATGCCGCGGCGGCGGCACTCGCCGAAGACCCCGCGCCGGGTGGCGAGGATCCTGCCGACGTCTACGCTGCGGCACTCGACCACTGGATGGCGACCGGCGCCGCCGACCTCGAGGACAGGCTGCCGGGAGTGCTCGCGGACCTGGGGCTCGACGTCGGGTCGGTGGCGCCTGAGTCGGCTCTGATGTCCGGTCTGTCGGGCGGGCAGGCCGCCCGCGTCGGCCTCGCCGCGCTGCTGTGTTCGCGGTTCGACATCGTCTTGCTCGACGAGCCGACCAACGATCTCGACCTCGACGGGCTGACGCGTCTGGAGGACCTGGTGCGCGGCATGCGCGGCGGCGTGGTGCTCGTCAGCCATGATCGAGAGTTCTTGGCGCGCAGCGTGACCCGGATCATCGAACTCGACCTGGCGCAACACACCAACACCGTGTTCGGCGGCGGATACGAGAGCTACCTCGAAGAGCGTGAGGTCGCGCGTCGGCATCGTCGCGAAGAATACGAGGAGTTCGCCGAACGGAAAGCGGATTTGGTGGCGAGGGCGCGGACTCAACGTGAGTGGTCGAGCCAGGGGGTGCGCAACGCCATGCGCAAGGCCCCGGACAACGACAAGATCCGACGCCGCGCCGCGACCGAGTCGAGTGAGAAGCAGGCGCAGAAGGTTCGCCAGATGGAAAGTCGGATCTCACGACTCGAGGAAGTTGCCGAACCCCGCAAGGAATGGGTTCTCGAATTCACCATAGGTGCCGCACCCCGCTCGAGCTCGGTGGTCGCCACGCTCAACAATGCTGTTGTGCGACAGGGAGATTTCACTTTGGGTCCGGTGTCGTTGCAGGTCGACGCGGGTGACCGGATCGGGATCACGGGTCCCAACGGTGCTGGGAAGTCGACGCTGCTCAAGCTGCTTCTCGGACGACTCTCGCCGGACGAGGGGACCGCGCAACTCGGTGCCAACGTCGCGATTGGCGAGATCGACCAGGCGCGTGGACAATTCACCGGATCTGCACCGCTGACCGAACGGTTCGGCGCGCTGGTTCCGGACTTCACGCCCGCCGAGGTTCGCACGCTGCTAGCGAAGTTCGGGTTGCGTGCCGACCACGTGGAGCGTCCGGTCGGGGAGTTGTCTCCGGGCGAGCGGACGCGGGCGGCGCTTGCGCTGTTGCAGGCCCGGGGTACCAACGTCCTCGTCCTCGACGAGCCGACCAATCACCTCGATCTCCCCGCCATCGAGCAACTCGAATCCGCGTTGGATTCCTACGACGGCGTCCTCCTGTTGGTCACCCATGATCGGCGGATGCTGGCCAAGGTGCGGACCAACCGCGCGTGGCAGATCGACAATGGTCGCGTAGTCGAGCACTGAGCGCGACAGCGGCCATCGCCAACTCGGCCTCGGGGTCAACCCCTACTTCGGCGGTCAGGTATTGGGGGAGGTTCTCAGACTTCCACCCGATGTGTCCGGGGTGCCGGGCGCGACACGATCGAAGCCATGATCACAGTCGAGAACCTCACCAAACGATATGGCGATTATGTCGCGGTCGACGACGTCTCGTTCGAGTGCAAGCCGGGCGTCGTGACCGCCTTCCTCGGACCCAACGGCGCCGGCAAATCCACCACGATGCGCATCATGGTCGGCCTCACGCCGCCGACGTCGGGCTCGGTCCGTATCGGCGACCGTCCGTACCGCGAGATCCCGAATCCCGCGACCCAGGTCGGGGTGCTGCTCGACGCGTCGGCGCAGCACGCCGGTCGCACGGGCCGGGAGATCCTGCGGCTGACCGCCATGACGCTGGGGATGCCCGACAGCCGCGTCGGCGAGATGCTCGACCTCGTCAGCCTGACCCCCGACGAGGCGAACCGGCGCGTCCGCAACTACTCACTCGGCATGCGTCAGCGACTTGGCATCGCCAACGCGCTGATCGGTGACCCGCATATCCTCATCCTCGACGAGCCGGCCAACGGCCTCGACCCCGCGGGTATCCACTGGATGCGAAGTCTATTGCGCGACTACGCGAATCGCGGCGGAACGGTGCTGCTGTCATCCCATCTGCTGCACGAGATCGAGATCGTCGCGGACGAGATCCTGGTTGTCGGACAGGGGCGCATCGTGGCTCAGGGCACGAAAGACGAGCTCCTCGCCGGCACGGGGACACGCGTGCGCTCGCTCGACGACGATGCCCTGGGGCGCGCGTTGTCGCTGTCCGGGATCGCCGCGCGTCCGGTGTCCGACGGTGGCTTCACCGCCGACGCCGCACCTGAGGACATCGGCAGAATTGCCCTGCAGCAACAGATTCCGCTCGTCGAGCTGCGCGTCGGCGACGGGGCGCGGTTGGAAGAGATGTTCCTCCAACTGACTCAGCAAACTCAACGAGAATCCGTTCCGGCGTTCGGTGCCGGCGCACTGCAAGGAGCACACTCATGACCATCACTCTGCTGCGACCGTCGGTAACGACCAACGAACGCGACGACGCACCGATCCCGCTGCACCGACTGACCCGCGTCGAACTCCGCAAACTGGTCGACACTCGAGCCGGCTTCTGGCTGGCCGCCTCCGTCGGGGTCATCTCGGCCATCGTGGTGATCGCGATGCTGATCGCCAACCGCAGCAATCTCGGTCAGCTGAATTTCTTGGAGTTCTTCGCCATGATGAACATCCCCATTTCGACCATCCTGCCGGTGATGGCGATCCTGCTCGTCACCAGTGAGTGGAGTCAGCGAAACGCGTTGAGCACCTTCACCATGGAGCCTCGACGCGAACGAATCGTGCTGGCGAAACTGGGAGTGGCGCTCGTGGCCGGTGTCGCTGCGGTCGGACTGTCGCTGCTTTTCGCCGCGGTCGCCAACGTCGTCGCCGGCCTGATCTACGGCGACCCGGCAGGCTGGTGGGAGTTCACCGCCGCCGCACTGGTCAACTCGTTCACGATGCAGATGATCTGGCTGCTCGTCGGATTCGGCTTCGCCGCATTGATCCTCAACACGCCCGGTGCAATCGTTGCCTACTTCGCACTGCCGACCGTGCTGTCGTTGCTCTCGGAACTGGTGCCGTGGTTCAAGACTCACCTGGCCGGGTGGATCGACCTGACCACCACGACTGTGCCGCTCCAATCCGGTGACTGGGGCACCGGAGAACAGTGGACGAGGCTGATTGTCTCGACAGCCATCTGGATCACCATCCCCTTGGTACTGGGGGTTATCCGGGTGCTGCGCACCGAGGTCAAGTAGCGGTCGTCGGTGGTGCCGGCCGCCCGCCGCGGTCACGCGGGCCTTGTCTGCAGTCCCCTATGTAAGTAAGGTCACCCTTACTAGTCAAGGGAGGATCTCATGCCGGTGATGTCATGGATCGAGCGCCGATTCTGCGCGAGCGCGGCGTGGCAGTACGCCGGGAAAGCGGTCGATTCACTGCTCGACCGGTCTGATATCGGCCGGAATGTTCTCGAAATAGGTTGTGGTGCGGGCTTGTTTGCTGATCGTCTGCTCGCTGACCGACCAGATGCCACGCTCACCGCGGTTGACCTCGACCCGCACATGGTTCAGGCTGCTGCCGACCGGCTCCATCGATTCCCTTCGGCGTCCGTTCAGGTCGCGGACGCAACGAACCTGCCATTCGCCGACGATTCCTTCGACACCGTGATCAGCCGACTGATGCTGCACCACGTCATCGACTGGGATCTCATGCTCGCCGAGATCGCGCGGGTGCTGCGGCCCGGCGGCCGGGTTCTCGGTTATGACGCGACCCGCAATCGTCTGTGGCACACCATTCACGTTCTCGACGGATCTCCGTTCCGGCTCGCCGCCCCCACCGAGATCCGGGCCGAATTGGCCCACAACCACCTCACTCCCACGGTGGATCTCCGTTGGGGAGGGCAGTTCATGACCTTTGTCGGCGTGAAGGGCTGAACCCCGCAATGGCGCGTTGATCGTCAGGACGCCCCGATCTGGACGACGTGAGCCCACGCTGGGGGCGTTGCCCAGCGTGGATCTTCGCCATCGAACGTTCCGCGACGTCCGAACAATCCGACCACCGTTCGGCACGACGGCTTGCGATCGGGCCACGGCGTGAACCCGTCGGTCAGTGCCACCACCACATCCGGGCGAGTTCGCAGCGCGATGGCGAAGCCGGCGCGGAGATCGGTGCCGCCGCCGCCGATCAGCTCGATGTGCTCGGCTGCACAGATGGGCTGGGCGACGTTGGCCGCGGCGTCGCACGAGACGACGCTGACGAGATCGCGTCGCCCGCTCACGGCCCTTCCGATCGCGGCGACCTCGAGAAGCGCGCTGCCGAGATCGGCATCGCTCACCGATCCGGACGTGTCGATGATGATGCCGACCCGAGGTGGAGTACGACGCAGGCTGGGCAGGATCACTCCGGGCATCGCCGTCGACCGACGGGACGGCCGCCCGTAGGTGTAATCGTCCCCGGGCCCGGAGCCGGCCACGGCAGCCCGAATCGCAGTGCCGAGCAGCACTCGCCAGGGTTGGGTCGGGTGGATGGCCTCGTGCGCCCATCGACGCCATCCGGCCGGGACATCACCCCGCCGACTGGTGATGTCGCGTGCGACAGCGAATCGGACTGCTTCGCGCTGCTGTGAACTCAGCCCGCCGTCGTCCGATGTTCCCTCACATGAGCCCAGCTCCCAGTCGCGTTCGACGCCGTGTGCCCCGCTCCCGCAGTCCAGCCACGACCAGCCGTCGGTGAGCCAGCCAAGACGGAACTGACGCAGGTACTCCTCCATCACCTGCCCGGTGGAGAGTCCCAGATGTCGCGGGAGCGGAGTGCCTTCTGGGACCGGGAGACGGGCGCCATAGGCGTCGTCGTTGATCTCCAGGTCGGCGGCGATATTCATGCGCAGCTGCTCACCGTGCCCGGTGTCTGGGTTGGCCCGGGCGTGGCGAATGGTCCGGGCGTGATGATCGCGCAGCAGATGGGACACCTCATGGACCAGGACGGCAGCGAGTGCGTCCACCGATTCCGCGGCAACGAAACCTGGTGCGACATAGCACCGCCAGTGCCGATCCACCGCCATGGTCGGGACGCGAGGCGTTTCAACGATCTGCATCGCATACAGCGCAGTGGCCATGAAGGGGCGGGAGCGGACCGCGTACAAGCGCGCCGCACAGACCTTGTCCCGAACGGTCAGCGGACCTGCCGCGGTCATCGAGCCGGATCCGCCGGGACGGTGTCCGCGGCAAGCTGTGCCGCGTGCGACACTCCGATCACGTTGGTGAGATGGTCGATGGTGGTGGGGATCTGCCAGTCCTCGCGACGCAGGGCGGCCAACGTGCTCGCCGGTACCACCACCAGATCCGGAGCGCCGGTCCGCGCCGCAACCGCGAGTATCTCCCACGCGGCATTCCAGCGAGCTTTATCGGCGTTGTGTCGGACGGCGGCCACCACGGCGTCGAGTGCCGCCTGACGGAGGTCGCCGCGTGCTGGGAGGGTGACGTCCGTCGGATCGGCAAGCAGGACCTCGGGGTCGGGCAGATCCATACGGTCGATGCTCGCGAGCAGCTCGAAACCTGGACCGTCACCAACGGTCCCACGGATGAGGAGCGAGACCACATCCGCGGATGCCGATGCGGCAGTGGCGAATGCGAGTAGTCGGACGGCCGCCTCCCAGCTACGTGGCGATGGCCATGCGCCGCCACGACGTGAGCCGGAGCCGGGGAGTTGATGCACCAGGGCGGGGCGGGCCGCTAGCAGTGTGCACACCGCACGACGCGCGAAATCGATTGCAGAACCGAACTTCTTCGGATCGAGCAGGGGGAGTGTGGCGCTCGGCCAGGTACCGCCCAGTCCACGTAGCACCACGTCGTGGTCGTGGGTCCAGTTCAGGTGCACAAAACGATTGGCCAGAGGCGGGCTCAGTTCCCAGCCATCTGCCGCCGACGACGGTGGATTGGCGGCTGCGACGATTCGGACATCGGAGGGGAGTTGCAACGAACCGATACGGCGTTCGAGGACGAGTCGGAGCAGGGCGGCCTGCACTGCGGGTGGCGCCGTCGAGAGCTCGTCGAGGAAGAGCAATCCCCGTCCGCCGCGCACGAGTTGAACTGCCCAGTCCGGTGGGGCCATCGGTACGCCCTGGTTGATCGGGTCATCACCGATGACGGGAAGACCGGCGAAATCGGAGGGCTCGTGGACGCTTGCGATCACCGTGATGAGCGGCAGATCGAGGGTGCCGGCGAGCTGGGTCAACGCGGCGGTCTTGCCGATCCCCGGTTCACCCCACAGCACGACCGGGAGGTCGGCGGCCACGGCCAGGGTGAGGGCCTCGAGCTGCTCGTTGGCTCGTGGTTCGCTCGTGAATGCCCGCAGCGATGCCGACAGCGTATTCGCGTGATCGAGTTGGGTGGTGTGGTACGACGTGTTTGGGGCTTCCGTAGACATGAATCACCTGTGAAGTGTTGAAGGTATGGTGCGTGTGAAGGGCCGTCACCGACGGCGTGTACGTGAACTCCGACGCCGGCGACCGCGGGAGCCCGCATCGCGACAGGGCAGTGGCACAGCATCTTCCGTGCCGGATCGATACGCCTCGTAGCGATCACGCTGGTCGGAGAAGATGCGGAGTGCGTCGTCGAGCGGGCCGCTGCGGAGTCTCGACTCGGCTCCGAGGAGGTCGGTCACGATCTCCATCGCGCCCTCGACATCCCCGTGGTCGAGGCGTTCGGATACCCCGGTCAGACAATCCGGCCGACGATGTGCGCGATCGATGGCCTGCAGACATGGCACCGGGGTTCCGGTCAGCGCGGTCAGCAGTTCCTCGCGTCGGATCTCGTCAGGATCGTGGTCGAGCGCGGACAAGACGCCGTCCACCAAGCCGATCCGATGCCGCCGACCGCGGCAGTTCACGTAGTGAATGTGATTCTCGCGCTGGGTATTTGCGCTCCGATCGGTCGACGACGCGCCACTCTCCGACGTCCATCCGGGAGCCAGGGCGTCGGCCACCAAGGGATGTAGTCGGGCAGGGGTGAGGGCGCCGGTCTCGAGGAGTTCGCGATCGGGCAGTGTTCTCGTCGCCGCGTCGGGGAGTACGGGCAGCCCGGTGACCCGGCCACGAGGCTCGTCGTGGATGAGGCGGAGTCTCGGTTGTCGATTACGGCCATCGACATCGACGATCAAGTCGTTTCGCCGATCGAGCCGGATGCGCACTCGCCCTGTCGGGTGGCCGTGTGCGCGGAGCAGATTGGCAGCCTCGCTCGGCCACCGGTCGACGGCGTAACCCGCCGCACGGTCCACCTCGCTCCACGTCAGGTTGAGCCGTGGGAAAGTTCCTGCACCGCAGAGCATCCGGAGATCGCCGACCATCGTCGCATCCCATAGGCACCGATGCAGATCGAGGCGGAATCGTGGATTGGGTTCTGGGTGCGGATGGCGCAGATCGAGTGGCGTGGCGGTAGGTGGCCCGCACCACGTCGTGAGGCTGATCCGTTGACCGGCATCGGCCCAGGCGGGTGGTGTTCGTGCCACCAGATAGGTCGAACCTGTTGTGCCGAAACGTGATTCGAGGTCGCCGTAGCGCGCGAGCGCAACGGTGAGGCCCGATCGAAGAAGGCCGTCGGGTGCGACTCGCGGCATGTGCCAACGCAGCAGGTCAGGAGCCAGGCAGAGGAGGTCTGCGCGTATCTGTTCGGCGATCTCGTTGCCGTGGCGACATCGGATGTCGTATAGATCGAGGTCCACGTCGACATGCGCGGCGACGCACGCACCCATCCAGTCGCCGACAAGTCGTCGATCGGTGGCGTTGTGGATCATGGTCGGCGGTACCGCGAACTCGCGAACGCGCAGCCAGAAGGACAGTCTCGGAGTGATTCCTGCAGTCATCGGAGGGTGCATCAGCACTCACCGTGTACGGCAGGGACCCCCAATCTTTGATCAGAGTGAGTCATCACGTCGATGACTATACCCAACCCGGGCAGGATGCCCTCACGTTCGTCTCGGCCGAAGGGCGGTTGCGAGGCTCGCCGCAGCTCCGGCACAGTCTTGCTCATGGATCCATCCAGCGCCGATTCGTTGACGGTCGCCACCTTCAACGTGAACGGCATCCGCGCGGCGCGTCGTCGCGGATTCGACCGCTGGTTGGCAATGCGGTCGGCAGACGTGATCGCGCTGCAGGAGCTCCGATGTCCCGCGTCCGAAGTCGGGGAGTTCCCGGGCTACGCTTCCGCAGTGGACGTCGGATCAGTCGCCGGCCGCAACGGCGTTGCTGTGCTGACCAGAACGCCGGTGACCGCCATGCGTACGTGGGTGACCCATCCGCCGCGCGCACGTGGGCTCGCCGAGTTCGCCGCGCAGGGCCGCTACCTCGAGGTCGACCTCGCCGACCGCCCCGTGACGGTGGGTTGTGTCTATCTTCCGAAGGGCGGACTGCCTGCGCACCGTCAGCGCCCGGGGTCGATGCGTGAGGAGCCCGACGGTGGGGCGAAATACGAGCGCAAGCGGCGTTTCCTCGCCGCGTTTGCACGCGAGTTGAACCGGAGTCGTCTCGCCGCACTGCGCGAAGGCCGCGAGTTCCTTCTCGTCGGCGATCTCAACATCGCACACACGCAGCACGACGTGACCAACTGGCGCGCCGCCCGCACCATGGACGGATTTCTTCCCGAGGACCGCGAGTGGTTCGACTCGGTTCTCGGCCGACGTCGGCTCGTCGACGTGGTGCGACAGGTACACGGCGACCGGCCCGGTCCGCTCGCCTGGTGGAGTTGGGCGGGCCAATCGTTCGCCAAGAATGTGGGCTGGCGAGTGGACCATCAACTCGCGACTCCTGGCCTCGCCCGCACGGCATCGCATGTCGTCGTGGACAAGGAACCCTCACCCGCCGAACGCCTTTCGGATCATGCTCCGCTTGTGGTGACCTACGGTTGATGCCAGTGCCGTGAGTCAGAAGTTCATTTCCGGTTGTCCCCGCCCGCCCGGCGTCGGTATCCACACACAGAACTACCAAATACACAGGAGATCCCATGTGTGGATGGTAGATCTGTGTGGGCGCAGATTCGGCGGAACCGGACTGGGGTCGTGCCGTGATCGACGTTGCACGGTCCGTGATCACGCAATCAAATCGAGCGCAGCCCGCACAATCGCGTCCGAGTCGATGCCGTGCAGTCGGTAGACGTCCTCGAGTGACCCGGACTGGCCGAACTGGCTGACGCCCAAGGCAATCGAGGTGACACGATTGATGGTCGGCACGAAGGACAGGGTGTGGGGATGACCGTCGAGGACGGTCACGATTGGCGTGGCGCGATCGGCGGGGAAGATCTGATCCAGTATCCACGTCGGGGCATCGCCCTGGCCGCGCCGCGACTGCCACGCCTCGAACACGAGTCCGGGACTGGTGATCACCACCACATCACACTCGATGTCCATCTGCGACAGTCGATGTGCCGAGTCGAGCGCATCGGTGACCATCGCACCGACCGCCACGATCGTGACGACCGGATTCTCGGTGCGCCGCAACGTGTATCCACCGGCCACCACCTGTCGTCGTCGACGTTCACGCGCCGACGGATCGGTGGGAACCGCGGCGAGGGTCTGCTCGACCGGTCGGGTCGACAACCGCAGATATGCCGAACGTCCGCCCGGGCGGCCGAGGTGCGCGAGGCAGTCGAGCAGTGTCCATTCGACATCGACGGCAAACGCCGGTTCGTAGCTGACGCATCCGGGTTGCTCCAGACCGATCGACGGCGTCTTGATCGATTGGTGCGCACCACCTTCCGGCGCAAGCGTTACGCCGGCCGGGGTGCCGACCAGGATGGACTGGCCGCCGGCGTAGATGCCGTACGACCACGGTTCGAGTGCTCGTTCCACGAAGGGGTCGTAGAGCACACCGATGGGCAGCAGCGGCTCGCCCCAGCGGCTCCACGTGGCGCCGAGTTCGCCGATCAGACCGACGAGATTCGTCTCCGCGATCCCGAGTTCCATGTGCTGGCCGGTGGGTCGTTCCCGCCAGTGCATGAGGGTGTCACGGTCGTCGTCGAACCAGTCGTGACGTTCGGTCGGCGACCACACACCGACCTTGTTCAGCCAGCCGGCCAGATTGGTCGAGGAACTCACGTCGGGGCTGACGGTGATGATTCGCCGCGCCACATCGGGTGCCTGCCGGGTCAGGTCGAGCAAGGTGCGCCCGAGCGCGGCTTGGGTGGTGGAGACCGCGGTCGGGGTGCGACCGACATCGGCCGGAACCGCCAGCTTCTCGGGCTCCGGGGTTGGTTCCCGACGCGTATGCGCTGCTGTCGCTTCGCACACGCGGCCCGCGGGTGAGTCGTCGGGGAACCGATGCCACGGTTTCGACGGATCCTCACCCATCTGCGCACCGAGTTCCGCGAACTGTTCGACGCTCAGCAACGACGAATGATTCTGCGGATGTCCTTCTGTGGGAAGACCGTAACCCTTGATCGTGTAGGCGATGATCACGGTCGGCCGGGTGTCGTCGATGGTGTCGAACGCCGCTCGCAGGGCCGACAGGTCGTGTCCGCCGAGGTTGCGGATCGCCGCATGGACGGCCGCATCGTCGAGGTCGGCGATCAATGCGGCGATCGCGGTTGCACCGTCGCCCTCCCCGGGCAGTCGGGTGCGCAACTCGTCGACGTCGCAGCGCAGCAACCGCTGATACTCGGGGTTGGACATGTCGGTGATCCGGGCCCGCAGCGCGTCGCCGCCGGGCCGTGCGAACAGCTCGTCGAGCAGCCGACCCCAGCGCACCGTGATCACCTGCCAGCCGGCCGCGGCGAACATCGCCTCCAGCCGGGGCGCGGCGATGTTGGGCACCACCCGATCCAGCGACTGCCGATTCATGTCGACGATCCAGACGATCTCGCCGAGTTCGCCGACCGACGAGTCGAGGATGGCCTCCCAGACCGCGCCCTCGTCGAGTTCGGCGTCGCCCACCAACGAATACTGCCGCCCGGTGCCGGCAGTGCCGAATGCTGTTGTGACGTAACGGCGGGCGATGGCACCCCAGATCGGAGCGGTGGCGCCGATGCCGACCGAACCCGTCGAGTAGTCCACGGTGTCAGGATCTTTCGTGCGACTCGGGTAGCTTTGCAAGCCGCCGAACTCGCGTAGACGAGGGAGATGGTCGGCGTCGAGGTCGCCGAGCAGGTAGTTGATGGCGTGGAGGACCGGTGCCGCATGCGGTTTCACCGACACGCGGTCGCCCGGGCGGAGTTGCTCGAACCAGAGTTCGGTCATGATCGACACCATCGACGCGCACGACGCCTGATGACCGCCGACCTTGAGGCCCGAGGGGTTGGGCCGGATTCGGTTGGCGTGATGGACGATCGCGGTCGACGTCCACAGCACCCGTTGCGCGATCTCGGTGAGCACGTCGTCGCGCTGGACCGTGCCGGTGTTCGGCGCCGAACTGGTGGTCATCGGAGTCCTCCTGGTCACAATGATCCCGCGTCGACGCACTGCGCGGGCCGATATCGCGGCTCATCGCGATGTGCGTCGTGAATGTGCAGAATGGTTCGCAGTCTGGCTCCGATTGACTAGAATATGCAAGAGAAATGCCAATAGTTGCGCAAAGTGACAACTGGGGAGTGTCATAGCCAGTGAAAGGGTGGTCAGAGTGCACAAGGCTTTTCGGTTCGACGCGACCGACCGAGGCATCCTGCGAGCACTGATCCGGTCGCCCCGCGCGACCACGAGTGCGCTGGCGGACCTGACGAGGCTCTCCCGCAACACCGTGCAGGCGCGCATGACCCGCTGGAGTGACACCGACGCGCTGCGGGGCTTCGACCGTCGTATCGATCCCGAATCGCTCGGATTCCCGATCGCGGCATATGTGTTCACGGAGGTCACGCAGCGCAGGCTCGCCGAGGTCGCCGCCGCGCTGACCCAGATTCCCGAGGTGATCGAGGTGCACGGCCTGACCGGGGCGACCGACCTGCTGATCCACGTCGTCGCCCGAGACGCCGACGACCTGTATCGCATCGCGGGGCGCATCCTCGACGTCGACGGTGTGCAGCGCAGCACAACGGCGCTGAAGATGCGCACGCTCGTCGACTTCCGCATAGAGCAACTCCTGGAGTGATCGGCACTCAGAGATGGTTCGCGGCCGGAATGGCCAAGCAGGACGTGGCGTTACACAGCCATGACCACTCTTGAGATTCCCGACCGCGTCGCCGAACGGCTCGACGGCGAACACATCATTTGGCTGACCACCGTCGACGCAAAGCACACGCCGGTCCCCACTCCGGTCTGGTTCCTCTGGCACGACGGCTCGTTCCTGATCTTCAGTGAGCCCGGAAAGGCCAAGCTCCGCAATGTCTCCGCCCATCCGGCAGTCGCGCTGAACTTGAACTCGAATGCCTTCGGGGGAGACGTGGCCGTGTTCACCGGCAACGCCCACCTCGACGACAACGGTCCGACCGACGACGAGTGGAGCGCCTATCTGGCGAAGTACGGCGAGAGCTTCGCCGGGATCAACACCACGACTGCCGAATTCCGTGCCACCTACTCGGTGACAGTGCGCGTCGAACCACAGCGTCTGCGAAGTTGGTGAAGGCCGGCGCGCGGTCGATTACCGTGAACCATGTGGGCACAGACTGGCGAGAATCACGGGTTTCGGATGTACGCGCGCTGATCCTCGGAGCAGATCCGGACATCGTCGAAGAGATCAAATGGCGCAAGCCGTCCAATCCGGACGGTGTGCCGACGTTTTCGGCCGACGGGTTGATCTGCACGCTCGAGACCTACAAGGACAAGATCAAACTGACCTTTGCCAAAGGCGCTTCGCTTCCGGACCCCGAGAAGGTGTTCAACGCCAGCCTGAGCGCCGGCACCCGACGCGCGATCGACATCAGGGAAGGCGACACGCTCGACACCGATGCGCTTGTCGCCCTGGTGCAATCGGCGATTGCGCTCAATCGCGGATAGCTCTGCACAAAGGTTGCAGGTGAGCCCGAGTCCTGCGTCACACTGCAACTTCTGTTGGTCGTACAACGACGTTCGGTGATCTGCCGGCTCACCTGTTGACGAGTCGGAGCGCCCGCGGCCCCGCAAGGGCCAGGGCGGCAGTGCCACCCGCGAGCATCACTCCGATGCCGGCGGCGCGGGACGGCACCCCGTTTCGCGCAGCACCGACCACGACTCCGGCATCGATGACGTCCATGGCGATTCCGGCGCGTAGCGTCGCCTGCCGAACGGTTCCGCCGGGGTGCAGGGCGGCTGAAAGGTCGCACTGGCAAGATGGCCCCGAGGATTCGATGCCCGAGTCCACGGTCGCGCAGACGGGGAGATGCCATGCGATGGCGCGGGGTACATCACGTCGAGTTCGCGGTGCTCGACTACGACAAGTCGATCGATTTCTACGACGCGATGTTCGGATGGCTTGGCTACAGCAGCTTTTCGACTCTCGACATGGAGTACGAGTCGACCTACTACATGACCCGGACCACGACTCCACACAGCTACATCGGTATTCAACCGGCGCGGACCGGCTCCAAACTCTGCCACGACGAGCAGGCCGTGGGGATCAACCACATTTCACTGTGGGCTCGCAGTCGTGCGGAGATCGACCGCTTTCGTTCGGAATTCCTCGCTGCTCGCGAAGTCCCGGTGACCGACGAGCCGCAGCCGTATCCCCAGTATTGGCCCGGCTATTACGCGGTGTTCTTCGACGACCCCGTCAGCGGCATCCACTGGGAGTTGGCACATGTGCCCAGGATTCCGTCGCCCCGGCAGATGTTGTCCTTCTACCGGGCAATGAAGAGCGTGGCGGATACTCGCTCGGATCTTGCCAATTCGGTACCGGGTCTGATGCGGCAAGCGGTTCGTTCATTGCCCGGACGTTGAGCTGCTCGACGGTGAGGTCTGGCGTCGGTCCGCTGATCCGTATGAAGTTGTGCCCGCAATCCGGGCACAACTTCATACGGATTGCGTGCCCTAGCCGGCCAGTCGGTGATCCTCCCCGCGGATGTCGGCAGGCAGATCGGAGTGGGCGTCGCCGAGTCCGAGATGCTCACGGAGAGTGGTGCCTTCGTATTCGCGCCGGAACAGTCCGCGGCGTTGCAGCTCGGGGACCACGTAGTCGACGAAATCGTTGAACGTTCCGGGCGTTTGTGCGCTCGAGACGATGAAACCGTCGGCCTCGCCGCCACGGAACGACTCCTCGATCTGATCGGCGACGTCGGACGCGGTGCCGACGAACTGCGGCAGGAGGACGCCCTGCGCATACAGCTTGCCGATGTCGCGCAGCGTCAGGCTGTCGCGTTCGCTCAGACGTCGTGCCACCTCGAACAATCCCTGTGTGCCACTCACCTTCACGTCCTCGACGGGGGCGTCGAGGTCGTACTGCGAGAAGTCGTGGTCGGTGTGGACCGACAGGGTGATGAGCCCGGAGATCGGGTCGGCGAGCTCGTTGTGGAACGCATGCTTCTCGCGGGCGATCGATTCGGTCTCGCCGATGAAGGGGATGAACGACGGAAAGACGTTGACATGGTGGGGATTTCGCCCGAAGTTCACTGCCCGCGACTTCACGTCGTCGTAGTAGGCGCGCCGACCTTCGGGCGTCGGATCGATCTCGAAGATCGCTTCCGCCCACCGCGCGGCGAAGTTCTTACCGGTGTCCGACGAGCCGGCCTGGATCAGGACTGGACGGTGCTGCGGCGAGCGTGGCTGATTGAGCGGCCCCTTGGTGCGGTAGTGGTCGCCCACATGGTCGACGCTGTGGATCTTCGACGGGTCGGCCCAGACACCCGATTCCTTGTCGGCGGTCACCGCGTCGGCGTCCCAACTCGACCACAACTTGACCGCGGTGGACACGAACTCCTCGGCACGCGCGTAGCGCTCTTCATGCTCGACATGCGCGTCGTATCCGAAGTTCTGCGCCTCGGCCTGCGACAGCGAGGTGACGATGTTCCACGCAATACGACCGCGCGTGAGATGGTCGAGCGAACCGAAGACCCGCGCGACCTCGTACGGGTGGAAATAGGTGGCGGACTTGGTCACCGCGATGCCCAGCCGGCTCGTGACCGCGGCAATGCTCGCCGCCACCAGGCTGGGGTCGAGGGTGGCCGCGGCCTGGGTACCGCGTCGGAACGGCTCGGTCTGGTCACCGCCGAAGCGGACGGGCGCGGCGAGCAGATCGGCGAAGAACGCGAAGTCGAACTTGCCGCGCTCCAGGATGCGTCCGACTCGGTGGTAGTGCTCCGGTCCGAAATAGTCTGTCTCCGAACCAGGGTGACGCCATGCGGCGTGCGAGTGCGTGACAGGTGAGGCGATCAGGAAGCCACCGAGGTGGAGCTGTCGGGTCATCGAATGCGATCCTTTGAGCGTCGGAAATGTGCGCATTCAGTGAACTGGCCCACCGTCGTGACGCCCAGGTTTGCAGCCGCAGCGATCCGATCTCGGCCTTCTCGAGAAACGACGATTCTCTCCAGAGACGACGCCGCCCCACCCTGGTCGGTGACCAATGGTGGGGCGACGGTGTTGATCAGTGAGCGGCTTCGAATGCCTCGATGACACTCAGCGGGATGCGGCCGCGATCGCTGACGTCGTATCCCTCGCTGATGGCCCATTCGCGGATGGCCTTGGTGGTTTCTTTGTTGCGCGCCACCGGTGTCGCCGCACGCTTGGTCGCGCGACCCGAGGTGCGCGAAACGGTGATGTACTTCGACAGCGAGTCGCGGAACTGTTGAGCATGTTTGGCCGAGGTGTCGAATTCGTAGCTCTTACCGTCCAGGCTCCACTTGACAGTCTCGTAGGTGTCGAGGACCTTGCCGTCGATGTCGTCGATGACCTGAACAATTTCTTTCTTCGCCATGAATTCCCTATCCTCCCGTGTTGCGGCGCGATTGTAATGCGCTGCAGATGGCTGTTGTCGAACCTGCCCGGTTACCCGAGTGCGATCGTTAGTACAGTGAACAGCATAGACCTATTCCATGTGTAACCGCTGAGAAAGCGTATCCGAAATCGGTTGCGGGAAATTCACCGGGTCGGTGTAGTGGTATTCCTGGGTGTCTCGGAAGTCGTGTCATCCGACAATCCCAGGATCGATTCCGGAGCGCGGTCCGCCGCGAAGATCGTGTGATAACCCGTTGCGGTAACCGAGAATCCAGATTGCGAACGGGATTCGAGACAGAAAATTCCGGATGTCTCCACGAGGCAGGAGAATCGCGAGATCGCGATGGTGTGGCCGTAGTCGACGATGGAACTCCGATATAAGACTTCGAACTCATTGGTGCACGCACCATGTTCGGGGCCATCGGATGTCAGGGTTGCGTAATTGCCGGCCCAGGTGCAGCTCGACGGTTGGTCGGACGGCCGAGCAGGTGGATTGGTTTCGTTGTTCAAGCGGCACGCGAGCGTTGCTCCGCCATTGAGTCCGGTCGAGCAGGCGACCGCGCCGTCGGGCGTGGAGAAATGGAATCCGGACGTGTCCTGCAAAGGTGCTTGCTCGGAGACCGCGCCCTGGTGGTAGCGCGAGTTCTCCACCCGTGGCGCCAACGCGACGACGCGTCCGATCGTCCAATTCGGGAGATTGGGTTCACGTTCATCGAGGGTCGAGGTGGTCGTGGTCGTCGACGATTCCGGTTCGGTCATCGTCGACAACGCATTGGTGGGCGGGATGACGATTCGAGAGGGATTGCTGTCGGTCGAGATACCGCAGGAAGACAGCGCCATCACGGCTGCCAGGGCAGCGAACGCCGAGAACAACAGCCTCGAGCGCGGTCCGTACCCTTGCATTGTGTCGACCCCCAAGATCGTGTTGTTTTACGCCTTCGTGCCACTGCCCGACCCAGAGGCGATCCGGCTCTGGCAGCTCAATGTGTGCTCGTCGCTCGGCTTACGCGGCAGGATCATCGTGTCACGACACGGGATCAACAGTACGGTCGGTGGCGACATAGCCCAGGTGAAACGGTACGTGAGAGCAACTCGTGAGTATCCGGGCTTCAGGAATGTGGATGTGAAATGGTCCGACGGCACCGGGTCGGATTTCCCGAAACTGAGCGTGCGGGTACGTCCGGAAATCGTCACGTTCGGTGTGCCCGACGAGGTGAAAGTCGACGACAACGGCATTGTCGACGGAGGTGCTCGGCTGTCTCCGGCGCAGGTCCACGACCTCGTCGAGACCAGATCCGACGTCGTCTTCTTCGACGGTCGCAACGAGATCGAGGCGCAGGTCGGACGCTTTACGGGCGCGGTGACGACGACGGCACAAACCACCCGCGACTTTGTCCCGCTCCTCGACAGCGGCGCATTCGATCACCTCAAGGATCGCCCGGTGGTCACCTATTGCACCGGGGGAGTGCGCTGTGAGGTACTCACCGCGCTGATGCGCCACCGCGGCTTCCGCGAGGTTTATCAGCTCGACGGCGGCATCGTCCGGTATGGGGAGGAATTCGGCGACGACGGGCTGTGGCAGGGATCTCTGTACGTCTTCGACGACCGGATGAGTGTGGATTTCTCCGACCACGCCGCCGTGATCGGCACATGTTCCGAATGCGGGGCGTCGACAAAACATGTGGCCAATCATCCCGACCACGTCGGCCGCGAACTGGCGGTGATCTGCCCGGATTGCTACGACGCATGAGCCGGCCGTCGGTGCCGGTGATCGTGCTCGCCGGGTACCTCGGTTCCGGCAAGACGACCCTGCTCAATCACCTGTTGCGCGCGGCACGGGATTCCGGGAGTCGGATCGGTGTGTTGGTCAACGATTTCGGGGCGATCAACGTCGACGCCCTCCTGGTGGCCGGACAGGCCGACGGCACGGTCAGCCTTGGCGGCGGATGTGTGTGTTGCACGGTCGATCGTGACGGCCTGACAGAGGCCCTGGCCACACTGATGCGACCGTCTGCTGCTCTCGACGCGATCGTGATCGAGGCCAGCGGCATAGCGGAGCCGAAGGCTCTCATCCGGATGGTCACCGGCGTCGCCGACCGTCGGATGCGCTACGGCGGACTCGTGTACGTCGTCGACGCGGTGCACATGGCTGCGACCCGTCGCAAGCATCCGGAGTTCGACGGACATGTGGCCATCGCAGACCTGTTGGTGCTCAACAAGATCGACCTCGTCGATGGCGAGGTCGCCGACCGGGCGGTCGACGATCTGCACGCACTCAATCACTCTGCGCCACTGGTGGCCGCCGCGCATGCCGCGATCGATCCGGCACTGATGTTCGACGCAGCGCAGCGTCGGGCCGAGGACCGGCCGGGAACCGGGCAACTGACATTGGACGCGCTGCTGATCGAGGGCGAACCGCACGACCACCTGCACGCCGACTACGACTCGATCTCCTTCGAGAGCACCGAACCGATGAATCCGCGGCGGCTTGCCGCATTCCTCGAACGCCCGCCGGACGGATGTTTCCGCATCAAGGGCCTCGTGCACTTCGACGTCCCGCGTCACCGCCAGAAATACGTCGTCCACGCGGTGGGGGGATTCGTCAGCGTGCAGCGCGAATCGTGGGGTTCGGACGCACCGTCGACGACGCTGGTCGCGATCGGAAGCGGGCTCTATGCGGATCAGGTGCGGGACCGGCTCGCGTCGGCGGTCGCAGTCCCCGACGACGCGACGGACAGCAACGGCATTCTGTCGATCACGCGGTACCTCGCAGGCGAGTGAAGCGGACATCAGGTCACATCTCCCTAACGAAATCACAGAGTGCCTGGTCGACGATTTTTCAAATCTGACACGCCCTGATTCACTGTTAACTCTGTGACTAGAGTGACCAATGTTGCTAAATGGAAGGGAGTGGGGCGATCGGGGACGCATCCGCGTCCGTCGCCCGATACCGCGATGACCCAGAAACGACGCATCAGGCTCTCGCTCACCGCTGCGGCGGTCGCGCTGCTGACCGGGACCACCCTCGTGGCGTCGGTGACCGAAGCTGCGCCTGCGCACGCCGCACCTACCCGCGGCACCGCCCTTGCCGGCAAGACGATCTTCCTCGACCCGGGACACCAGGGGAGTTCGGCGGGGCACGACCTCAACGCCCAGGTGCCCGACGGGCGCGGTGGCAAGAAGGCATGTCAGACCAGCGGCGCGACCGCGGTCAACGGTGCCAAGGAACACACCGTCAACTGGCAGATCGTCCAACTCGTGAAGGCGGGGCTGGAAAGCCAGGGCGCGCGAGTGGTGCTGAGCCGGCCAGACGACACCGGGTGGGGTGGCTGCGTGGATCAGCGCGCGGCGGCCGCGAGTCGTTCGGGTGCCGCCGTGGCCGTGAGCATCCACGCCGATTCCACCGCGCAGGGAGCCGACCAGGGCAAAAAAGGCTTCCACATGATCGTGCCGACCCTGCCCGTGCCCGACGCGACGGTCAACCGCGTGCAGTCGGGGGAGGGTCGCAAGGCGTCGAACGTCATGCGGGATGCATTCGTGAAGGCCGGCTTCCCCGCGGCGAATTACGCGGGGGTGCAAAACGGCATCCAGACGCGTTCGGACATCGCCGCGGTGAATCTGACCAAGGTTCCCGCCGTCTTCATCGAGATGGGCAACCTGTCGAATCCCACGGAGGCCGCGAGTCTGTCCGAGCGCAAGGGACAGCTCAAGTACTCGATGGCCATCACCGACGGCATCCTGAACTACGTCCGCGGAACCACGTCGGTACCGGGTAACGCGAACCCCAACAACACCGCACCGCCGTCGGCGGCGACACCTCCGCCGGGCGGCGACAACGGCCTCGCGTCGGTGATCCCGTTCGTCCAACAGTTGTTGGGCACCAAGGACCCCACCGCCGTCGTGCAACTGCTGCTCGGGCAGGGGCAGGACGTGTCCGCGCAGGTGCTCAAGGCCATGCTGACGGTGATCTACGGACTGTTCGGCGGCAAGCTGCCCATCGGCTGACGGCCGGGAGGCTAGGGTCGGGATCATGCGACTTCGAGGTCTGAATCTCAAGGATCTGATCGTCATGGACACTCCGGTGCCGACGCTGCGCGGACGCAAGGTGCTCATCACCGGTGCCGCAAGCGGAATCGGCGAGGCGACGGCTCGCGCCGCAGCCGCCGAAGGCGCCGAACTCGTCCTCACCGATCTGCGTGCCGACCGTCTCGACGAGGTCGTCGCCGACATCAATCGCTCCGACGGCTCGGTGGTCTACCACCTCGCCGGTGATGTGTCGGACTACGACTGGGTGCGCAGCTTCGCCGACCACGTCGACGCAGAGGTCGGCACGATGGATGTGGTGATGAACATCGCCGGGGTGTCGGCGTGGGGGACGGTCGAGAATCTCGAGCACCGGCACTGGCGGAAAATGGTCGACGTCAATCTGATGGGACCGATTCACGTCATCGAATGCTTTGTGCCGCAGATGGTTCGGCGCGGCCACGGTGGTCATCTGGTGAACGTGGCGTCGGCCGCGGGGCTCTTGGCGTTGCCCTGGCACGCGGCCTACAGTGCGAGCAAGTTCGGGATTCGCGGAGTGTCGGAAGTGCTGCGATTCGACCTGCGGCGTCACCACATCGGCGTCTCGCTGGTATGCCCAGGCGGGGTGGACACGCCACTGGTCGATACGGTCGAGATCGTCGGCGTCGACCGTACGGATCCGCGCGTGAAATCTCAGATCGACCACTTCCACAAGGTCGCGGTCAGCCCGGAGACCGCTGCATCGGCGATTCTCAAGGGAATTCGGAAGAATCGATTCCTGGTCTACACGTCGTTCGACATCCGGTTCGGCTACTGGTGGGCGCGGAAGTTCGCGCTGCCGTACGAGATCGTGATGCGGATCGCCAACGACCGCTTCGACCATCTGGCGCGAGTGACCGGCCGAGCGCTCGAGGCGCGGGCGGTCGACGCCGGGGGCGTAGGGGATGTCGGAAGTCCCAACGCGGCGGACGCCGGTTGAGTCGGCCGTTCCGAAAAGCCCGGCACGACGTCGATCCCGATTTCTTCCTCGCCGAGGCCGCCGGCCTACGGTGGCTCGCCGACGCCGGCGCGCCGGTGGTGGAGGTTCTGGCGGTCACCAGGGACTCGATCGAGTTGTCCCGGCTCGACACAGCCCGTCCGACCGTCGAGGCCGCGCGGCGTTTCGGTGCGGCGCTGGCTCGCACACACGACGCCGGGGCGCCCCGATTCGGATCGCCACCCGACGGATACCGCGGAGAGCAGTTCATCGGCGAGCGGCCACTGAGTTCCACCGAGCACGACACCTGGGGTGCCTTCTACTCGGCGGAACGGGTGCTGCCGTACCTGCGCCCGGCACTCGACGCCGGCAATCTCACCGCCGCGGACGACGCCGATGTCCGGGCCGCCTGCGGACTCATCGCGGCGGGGGTCTTCGACGATTCCGAACCGCCCGCCCGCCTCCACGGCGACCTGTGGAGCGGCAACGTGATGTGGACGCCCGAAGGCGTCGTGATGATCGACCCGGCCGCACACGGTGGTCACCGCGAGACCGACCTCGCGATGCTCGCGCTGTTCGGGTGCCCGCTGCTCGACGACATCATCGAGGGCTACCGAACGGAGCATCCGCCGGCCGCGGGACGGGAGCAGCGCATCCCGCTGCATCAGCTGCATCCGCTGGCCGTGCATGCCGCCGGACACGGACCGAGTTACGGTGCGGCGCTGGGTCGTGCGGCGCGGTCGACGCTGACGCTCGCGGACCGAGCGTGACAGGACATAATCGGTCGGTGCCCGACAACAGTGTCCTGATCGTGTCCGCCACGCGTTCCGAGGCCCGCTACGTCCCTGCTGGGGCGCGTCTGCTCATCACCGGCATCGGCAAAGTGCGCGCATCCATGGTGCTCGCCCGCGAACTGGCCTCCGGGCGTCCCGTGACCTCGGTCGTCAGCATCGGCACCGCCGGGGCACTCCACGACCACCACGCCGGATTGTTCTTGCCATCCGCGGTGATCGAACACGACATCAGCAGTGCCGCCCTGCGTTCCATGGGTTACGACATGACCGATCGTTGGGAACTGCCCGGCGGTGACGGCACCGTGCTCGCATCCGGCGACACCTTTGTCGCAGACCCGGCACATAGGGCCGTACTGGCTCAACAGGCCGACCTCGTCGACATGGAAGGGTGCGCGATCGCCCACGTCAGCGCCGAATTCGGAGTCGGATGCCGGGTGGTCAAGGTGGTCACCGACAGCGCCGACGAGGAAGCGATGCAGTGGCCGGACCTCGTCGACGCGGCCGCACGCCGACTCGGCGATTGGCTCGACAGTGAAGGGCTGGTCTGAGGCGGCTCGGAGTCGGCTCCGCCAGCGGGGGGTCAGCCGCGGTTGCGCGAGCGGGTGCTCGGATACTCGCCGGCCGGCGTCTCGGTCACCGATTCGTAGGGCGCGAAATCGGTGACCACCGACGGGCGAGCCGGCGGATTCGTTCCGTCGGTCCCGTCCGCGTTCGACCCGTTCGCGGCAATTTGCGCACCGGCCTCGGCGCGCAGCACCTGACCGGCGGTGGCTCGTTTGGGTCGTCGCGCAACGGTCGAGGCTTCCGGGATCGGCTGCGCTGTGGCCGCTTCGGCGTTCGCTGCTGCCTGCGGCTTGGTCTGCTTGGGGCGGGCGGGTCGGGTTTGGCTACGCGAGCGCTGCGTTGTCGACGGCTTGGCGGAACGTTCACGGCGTGGACGCTGCTTCTCGGCGTTGCTCTTGTCGTCGCGGTTCGCCGCGGCGTCAACCGTGCTGTCGCTCGTCTTCTTTCCGGAGTCGGAGCGTGGCGACTTCGACCGGTCACGCCGACGGTCGTCGGTCTTGTCGCGAGTCAGGTACCAGCGGAGCACGACGAGGGCGAGAGTGATGACGAAGACAGTCGCCATCCACGGAAAGTTCGCGGCGATCGGCAACATCACCTTGAAGACGAAACTGCGCGGATTCGCCGACGCCTGGTCGGAGTTCATCCGGTAGAGCGCGACGACACTGACCGCGAACGCCACCAGTGGTGGCTGCGCCGCTGCGGTGAACAGCCCGCGCCGACGCACGGCGAGCGCGGCAGCCACACATCCCACGAGGTACAGGAACTTGTAGCCGCCGCCGAGGTCACCGATCCGGTAGGCGTCGATGATGGCGCCGAGCGCGGTGAGGCCGGTGGCAAGCAGAACTGCACCCCACCACGGCACACCGCGGACGCTCGGGAGCACGGACTGCTGGTCCAGGGGGACCGCTGCTCCAGTGAGTTGTGGGGAAGGCACAACGTCACGCTACCGGTTCATCGGCCGAAAACGGTTAACCGCCCGGCGTCGGTGTCGTGGTCGGCGGCGCATCGATGGTTCTACATGTGGTGTGGATCACGGCAGGTGTCGGCGGTTCGCCGGAAGTGCTGAGGGCTTCCAGGTCGGCCAGGCGGCGCGCGGTCACGCCGAGTCGGTTCTCCACCACGCCGACCGCCGAGTTGTAGGACTCAACCGTTTTACGCAGCGACGTTCCGACGTTCTCGAAATGCTGCAGAACGCTGTTGAGGCGGTGGTGCAACGTGGTACCGAGCTCGTGAATGACCGCGGCGTCGCGTGCCATCGCGTCATGACGCCACCCGAGTGCGACTGTCCGCAGCAGTGCCACCAGCGTTGTCGGTGTGGCGATCACGACATTCTTGCCGAAGCCGAACTCGATGAGCTCGGGATCGATGCGAGCTGCCGCCTCGAGCACGGCCTCCGCGGGGAGGAACAGCACGACCATTTCGGGTGTGTTGTCGAAAGCCGTCCAGTAGGCCTTCGACGACAGCCTGCCGATGTGCGCGCGCACCGATCGTGCGTGGTCGGCGAGTCGTCGGTCGCGTTCGGCGTCGTCGGCGGTATCCGCCGCACGGAGGTACGCGTCGAGGGGCACCTTCGCGTCGACGACGATAGCCCGTCCGCCCGCGAGGTGCACCACGACGTCGGGACGAACCGTGCCCGACTCGTCCGATCGCGCAGTTACCTGCGTACTGAAGTCGCAGTGCCGGGTCATCCCGGCCAATTCGACGACGCGCTCCAACTGGATTTCCCCCCAACGGCCGCGCACATGCGAACTGTGCAGGGCATTCGCCAGTTGCCGCGTCTGATCGCCGAGCGCCATCGACGTTGCGTGCATCCCACGCACCTGTTCGGCGAGTCCGGCGTAGGCGCCGACCCGGTTGTGCTCGACGCGTCGCAACTCGTCGGTCAGCTGCGTCAGCGTCGACCGCAGGGGTTCGACAATGTGGTTCACCTGCGACCCGATCGCCGAGGACTGTCGGCGCGCGGCATCCTCGGTGGCCCACGACATCGAGGCCGTGACGCTGTCGCGGGACTCCCGCAGAGCGTCGACCTGGGCTTGGGCCGCGGAAATGGACCCACTCGTGCGCGCGGAATGGGCGAACCAGCCCACTGCGGCGCCGAGTAGGACACCGAGTACCAACGAGACTGCTGCTGCGATCACACGACGATCGTGCACATGGCCTACGACAACTACCGCCTACGCGTCGTACTCCCGGTCGAGAAGGGACCGTTTGATGTCGAGCCCGTATCGGAATCCGCCCAATGTCCCGTCGCTGCGCAGGACCCGATGGCACGGCACGAACAGCGCTGCTGCGTTGCGGGCGCACGACGCGGCTGCGGCGCGCACGGCCGCGGGCTCGCCGGCCATCTCGGCCAATGTGGTGTAGCTGACCTGTCCGCCCGCGCGGACGGTCCGAAGTGCAGCCCAGGCGCGCTCGAGGAACGGTCCAGACCGCTGGGCGACGGCGACCGCATCGATCGCGGTCAGTTCACCCGAGTAGTACGCCTCGACCGGGTCGGTGACAGCAGCCAGATCACGCCCTGCCCGCAGCGTCGTGGGGCGGATGGCGCGGTTGATCAGCACGGCGAGGTATCCGGCGTCTTCGGTCCATCCGGAGGCCAGGACGACGCCCGCGTCGTCGGCTATCACGGTGAAGGGACCGTCGGGGGTCGCGATTGTTGCCCAGTCGGCGACCTCGGCGTTTGCGGCGCCTGCGGGGCTCGATGGTGTCGTTTCGGAGATCTCGGCTGTGGACAAGGCATGCTCCTTGGTCGGTGGGAATCGGGTCGGTGGGATCGGGATCGGGGTCGGTGGAGATCGGATCGGGTTTGTGGTCGGGCGTCAGACGGGTGCGCCGGTGGATGCCAGGCGATGCCGCCAGAGGTGCATCGACGCGTAGGACCGCCACGGTGACCACCGGTCGGCGTGCCGAGGTTCGATGCCGAGGTCGGCCATCGCGCGGACGACGACAAGGTCGTCGGTGAGTGCGATGTCGGGGTCGCCGGTCACCCGCATCGCCACCAGATTGGCCGTCCATGGTCCGATGCCGGGCAGTTCGAGAAGTTGGTCACGTAAGTCAGACGCAGCCAACCCCGTGTGCGGTTCCACCGACTTGTCGGCGAGCGCCGCGGCGACCGCCACGATGGCGTCGATTCGTCGGCGCGGACCGCGGAGCACCCGACCGCCGTGTTCGGCGATCGCGGCCGGAGTGGGGAACTGCCTGGAGGGCATGCGTCCGGCCTCGCCGAGCGTCGCGGCCGGATCGAGCCGCGATCCCAGCTGGTTGACGAGCTCGTCGATGTGGGTCCGTGCGGCCGCGACACTGATCTGCTGGCCGATCATGGTACGGATGATGGTCTCGGCGGGGTCGAGACTGCCGGCGAGCCGAACGCCCGGCGCCTCGTCGACAAGCGCGGCCAAGGCTGGATCGTTGCGCAACGAGTCTTCGGCGGCGTCGATGTCGGCGTCGAGGTCTAGATGGCGCCGCACCCGGTTGACCGCGACACCGAGATCGCGCATGTCCATGTGGTGCAACGAGAGTCGTACGTGATCGGACATCGGCTCGATCACCGCGACCGCCGGTCCGTGCGGGAGCGTGAGGACACGGCAGTACCGCCAGCCGGTTCCGTCGTCCAGCACGGCTTCGACGCCGGACGCCAGGTGCGACTGGAGGAACCAGCGCATCCACGCCCACCGGTACGGGCGGCGGTAGGCCAGTCGCAACGTCACCCCGTCGGCGGTGGCGGGTGTCACGGTATGCCGCGAGCGCAGTCGACGGAGCTCGGTCGGGGTCAGCCCGAACACCGCGCGGATGGTGTCGTTGAATTGTCGGACGCTGCTGAAACCGGCGGCGAACGCCACGTCGGCCATCGGCATCGTCGTGCATTGCACGAGGATGCGGGCATTGGTGGCCCGATGTGCCCGTGCCAGCGCAAGCGGTCCTGCGCCGAGGTTGTCGGTCAGGACACGGTTGAGATGGCGCGGCGAGTAGCGCAGACGATCCGCGAGGCCCCCGACGCCCTCGCGCTCGACCACCCCGTCGGCGATCAGCCGCATGGCGCGCGACGCGGTGTCGGCGCCGGCGTTCCAACGCGGTGAACCCGGAACGGCGTCGGGCAGACAACGGCGGCACGCGCGGAAACCTCGCAGCTGGGCAGCAGCCGCGGTGAGTACGAACGAGACGTTCTGGGGTTTCGGGGTCTGTGCGGGACACGACGGTCGGCAATAGATACCCGTGGTTGCGACGGTCACGAAGAATTGGCCGTCGAAGCGGGTGTCGCGGGCGCTCAGCGCTCGATAGCAGCGGTCGAAGTCCAAGTGGGCTGTCAGGGTCTCAGGCGCCAGATCGATGCTCACCCATTCACTGTGACACTTTGGCGGGGGTCCATGCTGGCGGGAATCGGACATGGCTGGTTGTCCCACTGATCGGGCGAAAAACGTGACGTACGTAACATTCGCTGGCACCATATGGGTCATGTCGTTCGAGGGACACCGACTGCGTGGTCGGCGTGACGAAACCCCGCTGTCGGAACTCCCGGCGTGGGGACTGGAGCTCATGATGGGCCTGTACGGGCCCGACACCATCAAAAAGGCGTGCGCCGAGGAGCAGGCAGTCGGGGTGGAACGCAGACCCCTGGTACCTGCGGCACGCGGTACGGACTCGGAGACGCGCTGCGTCGAGAAGCCGGTCGATGTGGCACACCCAGAGGTCCAGCGCCCGGCCGCCGACCCCGGTCCGCTGATCGTCGAACTCGAGGCGATGAACGCGTTGGTGCGCTACCTCGAACGCAAGTTCCGTCGGCACTGAGCCGGGTCTTCATCGACCGGCGGGTGGGTCGCTGCCTCGAAGAGCTCGGTGACCAGTCCTCTGAACTGGGGAAATGCGTGATGCCGTGCCGAAAAATCTAGGGGAAGAAGTTTCTTCCGCGAGGTTTGGAGTCGTCCCCCAGAAAACTCGCGGGGAGGACACCAAGGCCAGGGGAAGAAGTTTCTTCCCCTAGTTTCTTGGGCGGCGAAGAGCGCTTTCTGTGCTCGACGACGATGTTCCGAGTCCGAGGACTGCGCTCGCCAGGGACCTCTGTGATGGTTGACCGCGGCGGCGGTTTCGCCGACCTCCGAGGCGCGTCGTCGGCGTGTCGCGGTTTCAGAAACCGCGTGTCTGGTCAGAAACCCGTGGCGCACCAGCGGTTTCTGGCCACGCCTGAGGTTTCTGGCGACAAGTGCGGCCTCTGCGACGAGGCCGCGCTCTCCCCGCCTCCACGATCGCCGACGACGTCGGCGCGTGCGTCGCTGATCGAAGCGTGTGGCGCTTGAACGACCGACATGAACGGTGAGCTGCGTCGTCGGATCGACGCCGGTGTGTGAGGATCATTGCGTGACAGACACACCGGGCGATGCCGAGACTTCAGACAGCCCCGATCAACCGGAGAATCCCGCACCCGCAGTGGGTGCGGAATCGTCGACGACCACCGAGTTCCCATCTCGCGGCAAAGTGATGATGTCCGGCCTCCGATCGAGCGCGATCGTGGGACTCGAGATCGTCCTCGTGGTGGCCGCGGTGTGGGTGCTGATGTGGGTGCTCGCCAAGTTGTGGGTTGTGTTGTTGCCCATCCTTTTCGCGATCATTCTGTGCACCATCCTGTGGCCACCCGTGCGCTGGATGCGGCAACGCGGGGTTCCGGCGGCCGCGGCATCGATCGTCATGATGCTGGTCGCGGTGGGGGTGTTCGCCGGTGTGATCGGCGCGATCGTGCCGTCGATCGTCGACCAGGCGCCCGACCTCGCGAACCGCGCCACCGACGGTGTGAAGAAGCTGCAGGACTGGATTCAGGGTCCACCGCTCAACGTGCAGGACGAGCAGCTCGACAACATCGTCCACACGATCACCCAGAAGCTGCAATCGAGTTCGACGACCATCGCGCAGGGTGTGTTCAGCGGTGTCGGCACCGCGACGTCGGCGCTGGTCACCATCTTCACCACGCTCGTCCTGGTGTTCTTCTTCCTCAAGGACGGCCCGAAGTTCGTGCCGTGGCTCCATCGAACCCTCGGTAGGCCCTCCGGCCTGCACGTCGGCGAGGTGCTGCTGCGGATGTGGGCCAGTCTCGGCGGTTTCATCCGGACCCAGGCGCTGGTCAGTTTCGTCGATGCCGCGCTGATCGGTGTCGGCCTGGTGATCCTTGACGTCCCGCTGGCCGGTGTGCTGATCGTGGTCACGTTCCTCGGTGGGTTCATACCGATCGTGGGTGCCTTCGTCGCCGGAGCGCTCGCCGTGCTGATCGCGCTGGTGTCCAACGGCCTGACCTCGGCCCTGATCCTGCTCGGTGTGATCCTGGCGGTGCAACAGCTCGAGGGCAACGTCCTGCAGCCGTGGCTGCAGTCGAAGTCGATGGATCTGCACGCGACGATCGTCCTGTTGTCGGTCACCCTGGGCGGCACCCTGTTCGGGATCACCGGTGCTTTCCTCGCCGTCCCGGCGGCGTCGGCGATCGCCGTCGTGCTGCGCTACCTGAACGAGCAGATCGCGGCGCGAGCGGGCGAGACCCTGCCGCCCGAGGGCATGCCAGTGACCGAGCAAGTGGGTGTGCCCGACGAGGAGCCGCCACCCGATACACCCGCCGGTGCGCAGCCTGCCTGACGCACCGCAATCTCGGCTAATGCCAACCGATAGACTGGTCGCCCGTGAGTCTCACCCTGGGAATCGTTGGGCTGCCCAACGTCGGCAAATCCACCCTGTTCAACGCGCTGACCCGTAACGACGTCCTGGCGGCGAACTACCCGTTCGCGACCATCGAACCGAACATCGGTGTGGTGGAACTGCCTGACGCACGCCTGCATCGGCTTGCCGAGATCTTCGGCAGCGAACGCATCCTGCCCGCGACGGTGTCCTTCGTCGACATCGCCGGCATCGTCAAGGGCGCGTCCGAGGGCGAGGGCATGGGCAACCAGTTCCTGGCCAACATCCGGGAGGCCGACGCCATCTGCCAGGTGGTCCGGGTGTTCGCCGACGACGACGTCGTGCATGTCGACGGCCGTGTCGACCCGCTGTCGGACATCGGTGTCATCGAGACCGAGCTCATCCTGGCCGACCTGCAGACCATCGAGAAGGCGCTGCCGCGTCTTGAGAAGGACGCCCGCAAGAACAAGGATCTCGCCGAGACCGTGGCGGCCACGCAGAAGGCGCAAGAGATCCTCAACTCCGGGAAAACGCTCTTCTCGCAAAAGGATTCGTTCGATCTCGCCGCGGTTCGCGAGCTGCACCTGATGACCGCGAAGCCGTTCCTCTACGTCTTCAACGCCGACGAGTCGGTGCTCACCGACGACGCCCGCAAGAAGGAACTGCTCGACGCGATCGCACCGGCCGACGCCGTCTTCCTCGACGCCAAGGTTGAGAGCGAACTCCTCGAGCTCGACGAGGAGGATGCCCAGGAACTCCTCGACTCGATCGGCCAGACCGAACCCGGCCTGCGCTCGCTGGCCCGAGCCGGGTTCCACACCCTGGGCCTGCAGACCTACCTCACCGCCGGCCCAAAGGAGTCTCGCGCCTGGACGATCCACCGCGGCGACACCGCGCCCAAGGCGGCCGGTGTCATCCACACCGACTTCGAGAAGGGCTTCATCAAGGCCGAGATCGTCTCTTTCGACGACCTCGACGCCGCCGGATCGATGGCCGCAGCCAAGGCCGCGGGCAAGGTGCGGATGGAGGGCAAGGACTACGTCATGGCCGACGGGGACGTGGTCGAGTTCCGGTTCAACGTTTAGCTGAGTTTCGTTTCGGCATCACCGAAAGTGCTCGCTGATGGTCGCGTGTCAGTCTGTGGAGCGATGGGTGGCCGCGCAGGGAGCTTAACTATATAGTCGGATATATAGTTAGGGAGGGCAGTGATGGCCGTCACCAGTGTTGATCTGGATCCGAAGCTTATTGAGCGTGCCCGAGCCCTCACGGGTGAGCGATCGAACCGGGCCGTGATCGACCTCGCGTTGCGCAGGCTCATCGCCTCGAAACAGAAGGCCGCGATGATCGAGGGAATCGCAGGACTGGCCGATCTTGAAGGCGAACTCGGCGCGCCTGTGGCCTCACCGAGTGACACGGATTCTGCGTGACCGATTACCTGGTCGACAACTCGGTCTGGGCGAGGCTGGCCACCGGGGACCCGGGCGTCACTGCGAGGCTGCGTCGCATTGAGCGAGGCCCGGCTGATCTCTTCGTCACGTGTCCGCCCCAGGCGCTCGAGTTCTGCCACAGCGCCCGGACACGCGAGGAGCACCTGCGCTACCGCGAACAGTTCTCCCTCGGATTTCCGCTCGAGCACGCGCCTGACGAAGCGCTCGTGCTCGATATTCAAGCCGCACTATGGAATACAGGGCTGGTCTGTGCAGCGGGCTCGCTCGACATCTTGATTGCCGGCTACGCCATCGTCAACGATGCGACGGTGCTCGCCGCGGACCACGACTTCGAGCACATCGCGAGGGTGTCGGACTTGCAATGCGAGTACGTCGCACCCTCGCCGTGACATCCTCAGCGTTGGGGCCCAATCGATTCGGACGCCACATTATGGACGAGGGACGAGCGTCTGAGGACGGTGTGCGTGGTAGTGGGAGTTCAACCAGTCCGTGAGTGACGTTATCGACGAACCGTGGTCCGCGTGAGTCGATCTGCTCGACAACCAGCGGCCATGATGGGATTCCACTGGTAGCCTGTTCCCATGGAAGCCACGATCGACTCGGGCGGACGACTGCTCCTACCCAAAGCCCTTCGAGACATGTTGGGAATCGCGCCCGGATCCACCGTCGACATTTCGCTGTATGGCGGGGGTCTGCAGGTGACCCCGGGTGGACGAACCGCGCGGCTGGTCAAGGGAGCTGACGGGCATCTGGTCGCCGAGTCTGAAACCGCGGTGACCGACGAGGTCATGTTCGGATTGATCGATTCCAGCAGACGGTGAGCGTGAGTCAACGATTCGCCGTCGACACAAGCGTTGCGGTGCCGTTTCTCGTGGCTTCCCATGCTGCTCATGAAGTTGTCAGATCCCGGATTGGCGGCCGGCCGCTTGCGCTCAGCGGACATGCTCTGCTGGAGACCTATTCAGTGCTGACTCGCCTGCCTGGCGACGCGCGAGTGGCTCCGCCGGATGCGGTGCTGCTGATCGACGACAACTTCGTCGAGACGCTTGGGCTCCCCGAAGGTGTTGTGGCCGAGGCTCATCGGCTCCTTGCCCGATTCGGAACAGCCGGTGGGGCGACCTACGATGCTTTGGTCGCATTGGCGGCCCGAGAGAACGACGCCGTCTTGATCACGCGCGATGCCCGGGCACGGCCTACCTACGACGCGGTGGGTGCGCGGGTAGAGGAGATCGTGGGGTGAAACGTGACGCGGGCGAATCGCGGCGGTCTATTGACGACGCCGACTATCTGGCTCAGCTCGACGCGTGACTGAGATCGGCTCCTCAGTGCCCGGCTCCGGGATATTCCCGGAGGACCGCCCTCACGGGCCCGATCTCAGTCATCGACTCGGCCGCCAGTACACGTTCGGCGATGAGTCGTCGACGACCACAGGCGTGGCCGACACACGCTGTCGCACCGTGGGTTTCACGGCTCTGCATAGACTGACGCCAGGGCCAGGTCACAAGTGGGGCAGCAATCTGGTGAGGACAACCCAGTCGGTCACGCAGTCACGACCGTGCCGCGGCCTCGACGTCCGCGTCGACGTGGCGTCGTGTGGCCATCAGCACCGTCACGCAGGCGAATAGCGGTGGCAGTGGGCACAGCACCGCGAGGCTGAGTGATCCCAGGGCGTCGTCTCCGCGGTCGAGAAGCGTTGTCGCGCATCGAATCCGAGGAGCGTCGAGCCGGGGTGAGTGACCAGTCTCACCCTCGGGAAGGACGCGGCAGAGCGCTCTCACCGCTCCGGAGCATCGCCCTCCGCGGGGTCGCCCCCGGGTTCGTCTGGTGGTGGTTCAACGGCAGCGGCGACCTGGTCGGCCAACTCCAACCCGGCGCCCGCGTAGACGTTGAACGCAATGCCGATGCCATTGTCGGTGGCCCAGTGCACTTCGTCTTCATAGCGTGCCGCCGAAGCGACCTGACCTCTGAAACCCGACTTGCGCAGGCATTCGAGCGCGACGACGTTGGCGCTGTGATTCGGCATCGCCAGCACGGCGTGCCGCACCGAATCAGAACGTCGCAGACGGACCCAGAAGTCCAGGTCGGTCGCGTCGGCCTCGATGACCCGGACGCCTCGGTCGGTGAGTCGCTGGATTCGACTTTCGTCGTAGTCGACGCCGACCACCCGCATTCGATACCGCTCGGTCAGGCGCTGATAGGTGGCAAATCCAACCCGGCCCATTCCGATGACGACGACCTCGGCGTCACCCGCGTCCCCGGGCCGCTCTTCGGGCTGCAGGTTGTGTTCGTCTTGGACGGGCAGGCGCGCGACGATCCGTTCCGCGAGCTGGTTCCCACGGCCGTTGACCACCGCGGATATGACGAAGCTCAAAGCGACGGCAATGGACAGTTCGACCAGCCATGTATGAGTCAAGAGCCCAGCACTCACCCCGACCGAGACGACGATCAGGCCGAACTCGGAGTAGTTCATCAGGCCCAGGCCGGCCAGGATTGCGGTCCGGTATCGCAGCTTCATCAACGTCAACAACGCCGTGTAGCCGGCCGCCTTGATCGGCAGCAGCACCATCATCAGAAGGGCGACGCCGATCGTGGGCATGTCGGGCAGGCCGGTGAGCCCGATCGACACGAAGAACGCCACCAGCAACAGTTCCTTGATGTGGAACAACGACCGGGACAGTTCGGTGGCTGCCGGATGCGACGCGAGCAGCATGCCGACGATCAGGGCACCCAGATCGCCCTTGAGGCCGACCGACGAGAACCAGACGTATCCCGGGACCAACGCCATCACGATCCCGAACAGTGACTGCATCTCGCCGTGGCCCAGGCGTCCCCACACCCGACGTGCCACCAACGTGAGCGGCCACAAGCCCACCAGCGTGAGCGCCCACGGGCTGGGGGCGTGCCCGGCGGTCGCGGTCAGGAAGATCACGGCGATGAGATCCTGCATCACCAGGATGCCGATACACACGCGGCCGTAGAGGGAGGTCGATTCGCCTCGCTCGTCGAGGATCTTCACCACGAAGACGGTGCTGGAGAATGACAACGCGAAGCCCAGCAGGGCTATGGTCTGCAGGCTTTGTCCGACCAGCATCGACACCCCGGCCACCGCTGCCAGCCAGATCAGCGCACCGCCGAGGACGACGCTGCACAGCATATGTACCGACGTCGTCAGCCACACCTCGCGGCGCAGCAGGGTTCGCACGTTGAGTTTGAGACCGATCGCGAACAGGAGCAGGGTGACCCCGAGGTCGGCGAGCGTCTCCAACTGCGGCAGGTCTTCGACGTTGATCGCGTTGAGAACGAAGCCGGCCGCCAGGAATCCGACCAACGGGGGCAGCCGCAGCACCATCGCCAGGCCACCGAGCCCGAAGGTGATGACGAGATAGATGGCGGCCACCGTCATGCGTTCGTCCTGTCGTGTGCGGTGCGGTGATGCGGACCCACCTCACCCTAAGCGGGTCCGCGATCGAAACACGACATCCGCGGTGCGCGCGTGTGAAATCCGCGGAACTCTGCCGGGCGGCGAAATCATTCGCTTTGCGGATCGTCGGGGTAGGCAATCGATTTCCTCGCCGTCGAGCATCGCGACGAGATCGAATCCCGTCTTGCGTCGTCGGATTGCCTGCCGTCTTCACCGAGGAGATGCCGGAATGGGAATCCCGACTGCTTGCCATGTGGAGTTCGACGGTGGAGTGTGCGTGAGTGGCATCGATTCAGACCTTGACCGAGGAGGAGCGTCGCGTCGTTGCGCGATGGGCGGTGACCTGCGCCGAACGCGTACTCCCGATGTTCGACGCCGAACCGATGGCGCAGGAGCAGATTCGCGATGCGGTCGTGCGCACCCGGGCCTTCAGTGCCGGGTCGAGTACTGCGGCCGAGGAGATCCGGAAGCGACTTGTCGCGGTGAAGGCAGCCAAGGCCGCGACCACCCCGCAGGGGGCGGCGGCTGCCCGGTCGGTTGCCCAGGCTGCCTCGGTCGCCCACATGGGTGCGCATGCGTTGGGCGCGGCCGCCTACGCGGTCAAGGCCATGTCGTTGGCCAATCCGGCTCGACCCGAGGCGGTGGCCGACGAGATTGCGTGGCAGTTGGCGGCGTTGACCGACGAAGAACAGTCGATCTTGCGGCAGCTTCCGCCGGTCGGGAGCGACTCCTCCGGACCGCTGGGGCCGGGCCTGATGTCGCGCGGAATCCTGGGCGATGTGATCCGTGAGCTCCAGGCACAGATTGCGTAAAAAGTTGGTGCGCGTGTGGCCAAAGTGATGCGTGGTGTGTCGTTGTCGGTGATACTGCACCGATGATGGTATTGAAGCCAGGCGCTGCGCTCGCCGTTTCGGCGGTGCTGATCGCGGTCGCGGGATTGATGGCCACCCAACCCGGCGCCAACGCCGCGCCGAGCGGCTGGCGCTACACCCTCGTGGGGTTCAGCAACACCAGCGACGTCTACATGGACGTCTACCAGTCGTCTAATGGCACCCAGTTCAGCCCGCTGGCGAAGCCGGCGTATCGGCCGCCGTCGGGGCGCGTGCGTGACCCCAGCATCTTCCGCAATACCGACGGTTGGTACTACGTCACCTACACCACGGTCGATGGCGCGAACATCGGCTTCGCGCGCAGCCGCGACCGTATCCACTGGGCGTTCATGCACAACTATCCGGTTCCGTTCTGTTGCGCGTTCCTGCCCGGCACCGGCGACGGTAAGGGACTCGGCTCGTCGAGCGGGCCGGGTTCGTCCGGGTCGGCAGGCTCCAGCGACGGTCCGTCGCTCTCGCCGTTCACCACCAAGGCCTGGGCGCCCGAATGGTTTGTGGAAGGCGGGCGAGTCCATGTCATCCTGTCGATGTCGACCGGCGGCGGCTTTGTGCCCTACCTCATGACGGCGCTCAGCTCCGACTTCCGCGTGTGGAGCATCCCGACCCCGATCGCCGGGATCGGCGCCGACCACATCGACACCACCGTCGTGAAGGTCGGCTCGGTGTATCACGCCTTCACCAAGAACGAGACCAAGAAGTTCATCCAGCACGCGGTCGCCAGATCACTCGCCGGGCCGTACCGGTTTATCCCACCAGGGAATTGGGGGACCTTTGTCGAGGGGCCGGCTGTGGTTCAGTTGCCCAGCGGCGCGTGGCGCATCTATTTCGACGCGTACCGCGACGGTAAGTACTATTACTCCGACAGCACCGACGGGATGCGTACCTGGTCGAGCAGGACGTTGCTCCCCGGATTGTCCGGATCGGTGCGGCACTTCGGTGTGATGCGTCAACCGGCCTGACCACGCTTCTCGGCCAAGGAGTCAGCGAATGGCGTTGGCGCGCACCAGTCCACCGTCGCGGGAGATCATGGTGACGTTGCGGTGCCGGGGCCGCTCGGGTGCGCGGTCGGTGAGTTCGAGGTCCACGCGACGCAGGATCTCGGTGACCACGATCCGGAGCTCGGCCATGGCAAGGGTCGCTCCGAGACACCGCCGGTTGCCGCCGCCGAACGGCATCAGCGTGTGCGACGCGGGCCGGACGCCGAGGAAGCGTTCCGGGGTGAACTCGAAGGGACGCGGATAGATGTCGTCGCGGTGGTGGAGCAACAGGATACTGATCAACGCGACCGTGCCCGGATCAACGCGATACGCACCGAACTGCCACGGCTGCAAGAGTTCCCGAGCTACCAGCGGTACCACCGGCCGCGCGCGCATTGACTCGTTGAGCAACGCTTCGATGTAGTCGTCGTCGCCCGCTCTCGCGGCATCCCGCGCATCGCGGTAGACGTCGGGGTTACGGGTGAGGCGTTCGAAGGTCCAGGCGACGGTGTTGGCGGTGGTTTCGTGCCCGGCGAGGACGAGGGTGAGTAGTTCGTCGCGGATTTCGCTGTCCGGCAACGGCATACCATCGTCGGTCCGTGCTGCGAGCAGGAGCGCTGCGATATCGGTGCGCTCGACCGACGACGATTCGGCGCGCCGTTCGGCCAGCAGCGCGGCGATCGCCGCGTCGACCGGCCGCAAGATGAGCTTGGTGATCCCGACCGGATTCTCGTTGAAACTGTTGGCCAACTGGGCAACCGTCGCCAATGGATGAGTGGACCACCGAAGCATCCGGACCATCGACGACCGAAGCGCGTGTTCGGCTTCGGTGTTCGGGACACCGTCGGGCAGACCAAAGACAGCGGCCATGATGACGTCGAGAGTGAGCTGTTGTGCCATATCGGCGAGCCGTATGGGTTGGCCGACGGGCCAAGAGTCGATATGTGTGGCGGTCGCGGTCTCGATGCTCTCGCGGTATTCCGCCACGGACTTGCCGTGGAAACGCGGCATGAGCAGTGTCCGTTGACGACGATGCCGCGGCCCGATCGAGGTGAGAACGGAATTCGGTCCGACGATCGGCCGCAGCGGCGACTGCCGGGTGGCCGACGGCGCGATGTCCGGGTCAGCGGTCATGACCGACCTGATGTGCGACGGATTGGTCAGCACGGCAACCGAATTCGGACCTCCCGGGAACTTGTAGCGCAACAGGTCGCCGTGCTCGGCCGCGTCGGCGAAGAACATGTCGCCTTGACGGGTGACGATCTGCAGTGAGGTCCAGAGTGTATTCGGCCGCAGGTAGGTGGCCGGTGCGTTCGGTGCCGGCTCGTCGGCGACCGGGCGAGCGGAGCGACGGGGAATGTCGATCGGACCGGCGTCGTCGTCAGCACCGGTGATACCCGACGGGGAATCGGCGGCCGCGAGGTGCCAGCGTCGGGGTGCCTTCGTGAACGACAGAGTGGTTCGGAGGTCGTAGGTGGTCATGATCGCCTTGCGTCACGAGCGTTCAGGGCGGCGCTGAACTCTCGCGCCCTCATGTCCAGCCCGTGGCGATCGTGCAGCAGGGCGGCCATAGCGAGAAGCACGAACACGGCGATAACGAGAACCCACACAGCCGATCTCCTTCCAAGGTGCCGACTTCTGCGGCGCTTGGCATCGACGCTAATGCGGTGGTCCGGTCGGATCAGCGGGCTGCAGGTGGAATCTCGCTCCGCCCACGGATGGAGTTGCATGTCCACCCGTGGGTGGAGGGGGTGATTGGTTGTGCTCTGTCCGACGGCGTCAGAGGACGATGCAGGTGCCGGAGAGGTTGATGCCCGAGCCGACCTTGATCGTCTTGATCGGCGGCCGTGAGCGGTCGCCGTATTGGAAGGCGCTCACGTAGTAGGTGCCCGGCACCTTGGGTGTCCAGTAGGCGGTCAACATGCCATTCATGGGTCGCTTGTTGGTGGCCAGGAACACGGTGGCTGCCTGATTGGGGCCCAGCCGTCGGGCCGCGACCACCGTGACGGGCCGGTCATTGGTGACCTTGGCGCTGACGGCATACGTGCAACTCGTCCCGACCATCGCGTCCGACGAACTGACTGTCTGACCCGTGGGCATGATCCTGACCGACGTGACCGCCGCGTTGGCCGGAGCTGCCAGCCCGATGGTCAATGCGGTTGCGCCGACGGCGACGCCTGCGGTGGCGAGTGCGCCCTTCCAGACGGATTTCACAGACACGATGACTTCTCCTCGGTTGTTGGGACGCACGCCCTCGACACGTACGGATCCCCACGGTAAGCACGGGTCGGCGCCGATCGCGGTTGATTCGCCAAACGTTCAGACTCGCCGACGATCACCAGATCACGGCGATGGCTGCAGCCGACAGCGACAGCAGCAGGGCGGTGACGAACAGTGGCCGCGGAACAGCCACGCCGGTCCTGCGTTGGCGGGCGGCACCCATGCCGAGGATTCCACCGAGAATCACGAGGATCGTCAGCTTCACACCGATCTTGACGTAGTTGAGATGGATACCGTCGGGCCACGGCGCGGCCAAGACGAGCCCTGTGATCAGCGATAGCAGCAGGCCGTAGTCCATCAGTTTCGTGAAGCGCCAGCGCGCCGCAACTGCCTCGGCGACGAGCGCGCCGAAGGTGATCGCGAAACCGACGATGTGCACAAGCACGACGACGCTGCGTAGTACATCCATGGTGTCAGGATTTCACGGTGTTGGGCGCATGGGCGCCTCGCTGAGTGTGCGATGTGTGACGAATCGCCGGGGCGCCCCCGACAGCGGGTCGGTGAAGTCCACTTGCCGAGCCAGCAACTGGAGGGGGAGTGAGTGATCGTCGGGCTCTTCGGGTAGGAGATCCGGGTACCACCGATCACCCAGGATGCTCGCCCCGAGCGCCGCCAAATGCACGCGCAACTGGTGCATCCGCCCGGTGTGCGGGCGCAGAATCGTATGCAGCACAGCCCGTCCCGACGCGCTCACTCCGTAACCGAGCACGTCGACCTCCGTTTCCGAGTTGGGCACTCGTGACTCGTCGACGACGACGCGCAACTCGCCGCGTCGTGCCTCGATGTGATTGCGATAGACCAGCGGAAGGGGCCGTCCGGCCAGCATCGGACGGTCGGGGTCCCAGTCCGGCGGCCGGGCCGACACCGCCTCGTACACCTTGGCCACCTGTCGCTTCTCGAAGAGCGATTGGTAGGCGCCGCGTGTGGCCGGTCGGGCGGAGAACATCACCAGGCCCGCCGTCGCACGGTCGAGTCGATGGATCGGTGTCAGATCGGGGTTGTCGAGGCGGATGCGCAGCCGGACGAGCGCCGATTCGCGCAGGTACCGGCCGCCGGGCGTCGTCGGCAAGAAGTGTGGCTTGTCGATCACGACGAGGTCGTCGTCGGCATGCAGGATCTCTTCGTGAAACGGCACGGGTTCCTCGGCGGGCAGATCCCGGTAATACCAGATGAACGTGTGTGCGCCCAAAGGAGTCTCGCGGGCGATCGGTGTGCCGTCGGCACCCACGATCTCACCGGCATCGAACCGGCGGAACAGTTCGTCGGCGTCGAGGTGGTCGAATTTGGCCACCACGTACTCAGCGAGCGTGGCCCACGGTCCAGATGCGGGAACGCGCAGGCGTGTCGGCCCGACGCCGTCCCGGACGGGAAGAGGCGCGGGCATCGGCATGGACACGATCATCGCATCGTCCGCCGACCTGCGATGTCACCTGTCGGTGAGTTTCCGCATCGTGATGGCCTTGTCGACACCGACGAAAGCCGGTGCGATCAACGACAGTCCCACCACCACCAACCACTGTCCGCCAGTGAGCGAGACGGTGTCGAGCAGACGCTGGAGCATGCCGAGTTCGACGGCCGCCCAGGTGAGCGACCAGCCGGCAATGAGCCACCCGAAGTACGGGAACATCGGCTGAGTCCACGGTGCCTGCTTCTCCCGCCGCATGATCACGCCGAGGTTGACGCCGCTCAGCGCGACGACCGCGAATGCCATCGTCATCGACGACGACCCGGCGTCGGCGGACGGCTCGTCGGGACCCCACTGCAGCACCGCCAGCGCGGACGCCGCGATCAGGAAGCCGCTGGCCACCCATCGAGCGATCTGGGCACCGTTGACGATACGGGTGCCCGGCGCACGCGGCGGGCGCTCCATCACGCCCGGATCGGGCACGTCGACGATGAATCCGACGACCACGGTGACCACGACGAAGAATTTGCAGAACAGCAGTTGCATCGGGAGCATCGCGACGCCGCCGTTGATGTTCAGGATCGTCGCGAACACCATCAGCTGCAGCACCGACGACAGGATCGTCAGCTGGAGCCTGATGTAGGACGAGATCCGCCGATAGATGTCGCGGCCGAGTTCCACCGCGCGCACCAGAGTCGCGAAGTTGTCGTCGGTCAGAACGATCTTCGCGGCCTGCTTGGAGACTTCGGAGCCACTGCCCATCGCGACGCCGATGTCGGCCTGTTTGAGAGCGGCGGCGTCATTCACCGCGTCGCCGGTCATCGCGACGATGTCACCCTGCTCCTGCATCAGGCGGGCCAGACGGAGCTTGTCCTCTGGGGCGACCCGCCCGAAGACATGCAGGTCGGGGAGCTTGGCCTTGACCTCGTCGTCGCCGAGGCGCTGCAGGTCGGTGCCGGTGATGACGCCCGGCCCCAGGCCCAACTGGTCGGCGATCGCGCGGGCCGTGATGGTGTGATCACCGGTGATCATGCGGACGTCGATGCCGGCACCGAGGGCTGTGTGTACCGCGTCGGTGGCCTCGGTGCGCAGGGGGTCGATGATGCCGACGAGCCCGACGAGTACGAGGTCCGCAACCGCCGCCATCGGATCATCTTGTGCCGCTCGCATTCCGGCGTCGTCGAGACCATTTGCCGCAAACGCGAGCACGCGCAGGCCTTTCTCCGACAGTTCCCGGTTGGCGTCGAGGATCTTCTGACGCATGTCCTCGACCGGGACGATCTCACCGTTGTGCAGCGCTGACGAACACCGATCGAGAACGACGTCGGGGCCACCTTTGACGACCACGAAGTGCGGATCGTCGACCACCTTGCTGGTCAGCTGCGGTGGCCGGTCGTGGAAAGTCGCCATGAACTTGTAGTCCGAGTCGAAGGGGACCTCGGTCAAGCGAGGAATCGCTCGGCGGGTGGTCTCGGCGTCCACGCTCATCTTCGCCGCGAGCACGACGAGCGCCGCCTCCGTTGGATCGCCGATGACCGATCCGTCGTCGGCGACGGTGGCATCCGAACACAAGGCCAGCCCCAGTGCGAGGGGAGTGAAGTCGGGCAATGTGCCTGCGGCGCCGAGGATTGTGCCCGTCTTGGAGTAGCCCGATCCTTCCACCGTGAACCACTGGTCGCCCGCGTAGAGCGAGGTGACCGTCATGGCGTTCATGGTGAGAGTGCCGGTCTTGTCGGAGTTGATGACAGTGGTCCCGCCCAGGGTTTCGACGTCGGCGAGCGACTTCACCACTGCCTTCTCCTCGGCCAGGTGTTGTGCGCCAGAGGACAGCATCGTCTGCACAAAGGTTGGCAGGCCGGTCGGGATCGACGCGATCGCGGTCGAGATGCACAGCAGAGCAAGGGTTTCGCCATCCTGCCCGCGCGCGATTCCAACGATGCCGATCACGGCGACAGCTCCCCACGCGAGGAACCCGAAGACCTTGGTCATCCCGTCGAGCTCACGCTGGAGCGGAGATCGGGTGCGTTTGGTGGCCGTGACCATGTCGGCGATCTGGCCCATCTGGGTCGACGCGCCGGTGGAGGTGACCACGAAAACAGCGGACCCTCGGGTGACCTGGGTGTTCTGGAACACCATGTTGGTGCGGTCGCCGAGCGCGACCTCATCGGCGTCGATGACCGCCGGATCCTTGGCGACGGGTGCGCTTTCGCCGGTCAGCGCGGCTTCCTGCACCTCCAAGGTGGCCGACGTGATGAGCCGACCGTCGGCGGGCACCAAGTCGCCCGCTTCGACGAGCACGACGTCGCCGGGAACGAGGTCTGCAGCCGCCACCTCGGCGACCTGGCCGTCACGCCGCACACGGGCTTGCGGCACTTGAAGATGTGCCAGGGCATCGACGCTGGCCTGGGCCTTCATCTCCTGTCGGGTGCCCATCACCACGTTGAATCCGACCAGGAACGCCACCACGAACCCGGTCGCGAACTGTCCGATCGCGAAGCTTGCGACCGCCACGATGAGCAGCATGATGTTCATCGGGTTCGCGAGTTGACCGCGGGACACCGCCCACAGCGTGGGAGGCGGTTCGGCGGTCACTTGATTCGGCCCGTATTGGTCCAGACGTGCTGCCGCGTCGGTTGCGATCAGACCGAGTTCGGGGTTGACGCCCGCCTGGTCCGTCACGGCGGCTGCCTTGAGCAGATATGGCTGGTGCTGGTGGGTGGGGGCATCGCTGGCGGCGGTCATTCTCGTGCATCCTCTCGATGTTGCGCTGACCGGACCGCTGGCACCGGGCGGCAGTGGTCCGTGTGGCATGGAATCATGATGCACAACATCGGTCACGATCGGTGGGCCGCAGACACTTCTCACTCGGACCGGATGAGACCATGCCAGTCGCGTAATGTCGCCGGCGCCGCCCTGCTCAGAGTCCTGAGTCGTTCACTTTCGCTGGTTCTGCTGTTATCTGACTGCTCCGCAGCGGGTCTTACTGCACAACCCAGAAGGCGCGACTCCCGCCACCACGGGTGATGGGAGGTCACGATGGCGGGAACGCGCTCGCGGACGAGGTGTCCGACTAGGCTTTCGATCCAGGGGTCGACTTCAGTTGCAACGGAGGCGGGGACAGTGACTGCGGGTGGAGAGTTGCGGCGCAGCCTGGGAGTTGGCGATGCGGTGCTGGTCGGTCTGGGGTCGATGCTGGGTGCGGGCGTTTTCGCGGTCCTCGCTCCGGCCGCTCAGGCCGCTGGGTCAGGACTGCTGATCGGACTTCTCGTGGCTGCGGTGGTCGCATACTGCAATGCCACATCGTCGGCGAGATTGGCCGCGCGCTACCCCGTTTCGGGCGGGACCTATGTGTACGGACGGGAACGGCTCGGCGAATTCTGGGGATATCTCGCCGGGTGGAGTTTCGTGGTCGGCAAGACCGCATCGTGCGCGGCCATGGCGCTGACGGTCGGCACCTACGCGTGGCCCGAGTACGCGCATGCGGTTGCCGCGGTGTCGGTGATCGTGGTGACCGCGGTGAACTATTGCGGGGTGCAGCGCTCGGCGTTCGCGACGCGCATCATCGTGGCAGTGGTGCTCGCAATCCTGGCCGGAGTGGTGGTCTCGGCGTTGGGCTCTGGAGCAGCGGATCCTTCGCTGCTCCTTCCGAACTCCGACGTCACTGTGGGCGGCATCCTGCAGGGCGCAGGTCTGCTGTTCTTCGCGTTCGCAGGCTATGCGCGGATCGCCACCCTCGGCGAGGAAGTGCGCGATCCACGGCGCACAATCCCCCGTGCGATCGCATTGGCTCTCGCCATCACCCTCGTCGTGTACGCCGCGGTCGCGGCCGCCGCACTGATGGTCTTGGGTCCGGCAGCGCTCGCCTCCGCCGACGTACCCTTGGCGGCGGTGGTGCATGCGGCCGGGGCCGACTGGCTCGAGCCCGTCGTCCGCGTGGGGGCCGTGGTGGCAGCCGTGGGGTCGTTGCTTGCGCTTATGCTCGGGGTGTCGCGCACGACGCTGGCGATGGCGCGTGACGGGCACTTTCCGCGTGCACTGTCGGCGGTGCATCCGCGATTCCACGTCCCGCATCACGCGGAGCTCGTGGTGGGTGCGGTGGTAGCCGCCGTGGCGGCGTTCGCCGACCTCTCGGCGGCGATCGGGTTTTCGTCTTTCGGAGTGCTGCTCTACTACGCGATCGCCAATGCTTGCGCCTGGACGCTCCCGTCCGAGGCGGGCCGGCCCCGCAGACTGATGCCCCGCAGACTGATACCCCGCAGAGTGATACCCGCTGTCGGTTGTGGAGGTTGCGTGGTGTTGGCCTTCACCTTGCCGGGATCGGCGGTGCTGACGGGAGTCGCGGCCGTTGCGGTGGGCGCTGTGATCTACGCAGTTCGTCGAACCTGATCCGGTTGATGCCCCGCGGCAACCTGTAGCAATGCCCGCGTACTCACGTCGCGGGCCTTCCGGCGGGCAGCCGCAATGCTGTTCTCCGCCGGTACGCGAAGTCGCAGTCCCTCTGCGTGAATCTGGAAATGCATCGGCGTGGGCAGATCGAGCGCCTCGCCGTCGACGCCGGCGAAGGCTCGACCGCTACGGGACCGGATCTCCAAGCTCTCGGTGGTGAATTCATGCCAGAACGGACTCGCCTTGCGGAGCCCGATCGCCGACATCGTCATCAGCCGCACCGCGTCGGCACTCGTCGCCGTCGACACTGCGATCACCCCGAGTTGGCCGGTGTCCATGCTTCGTCGTGTTGCGCTGTCGGGTGAGAAGGTCGCGGCATAGGGGTTGTTGGACACCAGGATCATGAACGCGCCATCGATCTCTTGACCGGACGGTGTGGTGAATTGCAGGTCGAAGGGTTCCGCGGTGCTGCCGAGGAGTTCGGGCAGCATGGCTGCGGCGGTGCCGGCCTTGTCGGCGCGGTAGGACTCCTGCTGGACGACCGTCGCGTACACGCCCAGCGACACGTTGTTGACGAACAGACGATCGTCCATGGTGGCGTAGTCGACGCGACGCTCGATCCCGTCGGTGAATGCCCGGAGGGTCGACAGCGGGTCCTCGCGATCGAGTCCGAGGTCGAGCGCGAAGTGATTGCGCGTCCCGGCGCTGACACACACGAACGGGATGTCGTGCTCGATCGCCACCGATGCGACGAGGGCCTGCGATCCGTCACCGCCGGCCATGCCCAGGCAGTCCGCGCCGCGGGCCACGGCGTCGCGCGCCAGCTGCTCGAGGTCGTCGTCGGGGCCGAGGATGATCGTCTCGACACCCAACTCGTGCGCGGCCGCGACCACGCCGAAACGCTCGACCTTCCCGTCCCCGGACTTCGGATTGCAGATCAGGACGGGCTTTTCGGGGCGCCGTGCCGCCTGGGGGACTGCCGAAGTCAACTCCCGAATCGTCGGCGCGAGCGCGTAACGCGCTGCCGCGGTCGAAATGGCCAGGATGAGAATGGCGATGAACAGGCGGAAGGCCATTCCGTCGGTGGTCGACACCACGTGGGCCAGTCCGAGAGCGATGATGATCAGGCCGACGACGATCGCGACGGCGCCCAGAATCCGCCGAACGGCACGCTCGGTGATCACCCACCATGCCCCGGCGACGGTGATGGCGAAGCCGATCAGGCCGATCAGGACCGAGAGACCACTCCGGATCAGGAAGGCGATGAGCAGAACACCGACCGCGGAGACACCGACCAGAGCGATCACTGCACTCACTCGACGTTCGATGCTCACCATCGTTCACCCCGTTCCGTCCCACGGCCGGTGATCGCGGCCACCGGTGATCGTGTCACATTTCCGGTGGTGGCGGACGGATGCGGGCCGTCGGACTCGGTTCGGCGGCCCGCACGTCAGCTGTCACTGATAGGTGGGATCCGCCCAGGGTCCGATGCTGCGGGAGCGGACCGGCTGCACCGGGCGGGGTGCAGCCGTGTGCGGGTAGCCCTCGCCCCAGTTGGTCGGGGTGCCGAGCATCTCGATCTTGGCGTCCTCGGTGTACCAGTCGACGAGGTCCTTGTCGGACCGCAGAATCCAGGTGCAGCCGAGCTCGTGGTGCGCGGTGAAGTCGCCGTGCCGGACAAAGGCCGGACGCCAGAAGTAGGTGCCGGGCCACATCGTGCCGAAGCTGTACTCGAATCCGCCTTCGAGGCAGTACGCCTCCTCGCTGCATGGGTGGTGGGCGAGGGGGTGTTCGCGCCACCCGGGCTTCGCCTTGATCAGACGCGTGTAGAAGCCGGTCTTCTCGTCGCGGTGGAGCAGCTTGATGTACAGGCCGGGTACCGGCGTGCCGCCGGGGTCGAAGCGCATCGGGCTGCCGTCCTTGACGTCGATCCACGGCATGTCGGCGGTCGGCAGCACGATCAGCTGCTGATCGGCGCGGACCGATGCGAGATCGGAGTCGCGGGGCTCGAACGTCCAGTCGCCGAACTCGCGCCACAGCAGGATCTCGGTGCCCTCCTTCACCGTGATCGGCGGCGTCCAGACACCGATCGGCGCGTGCCAATAGCCCTCTGGGCCCAGCACGGTGTCACCGATCGTCACCTCGCCGGACAGCACATACCACTCGGTCTCCGCCGAATGCACGCCGGCCGGGCGCGACCAGTCGCTGGTGAAGTGCACCTTGAGCGACGCGGAGCCGTCCTCCTCGTCGTAGCACAGGTTGCGTTGCTTCGCGGTCCCGGTGGCGTGCTCGAATTCTGCGATGTGCCACAGCAGATCGCGTTCGTCGATGGTCTCGACATGTGGTCGCATCGGACCCCCCCATGTGTTCGGTCGGTAAGGAGTTAACGATCCAAACTGTATCGGTATCCGATTAACGGTGCAACATGTATCGTTAAATCCGTGACCAAGACAGGACGACCGGCGGGACCCGCCGCCGACACGACCGAGGTGGTGCTGACCGCGGCACTCGACCTCCTGCTCATCGAGGGGGCCGCCGCGCTCACGGCTCAGCGGTTGCATCAGGTGACCGGGGTGTCACGCTCCACCATCTACCGCCACTGGGCGACGCCGATCGACGTGCTGTCGGCGTTGATCGACGTCGCGCCGACACCCGCGCAGACCCACACCGGCGACCCGGTGCAGGATCTGCACGCGGAGGTCGACGCACTGTGTGATCGCCTGCGGGACAAGCCTGTTGGTGCCTTCCTGCAAGCTCTCGCCGCGTTGGCGGCCACCGACTCGGCTGCGGTCGATCTTCGTCAGCGCTACGTCGACGACCTGCTCGCCCCTTTCCAATCGATCGCCCGCAGCAGTGGCCTGGTGCGGATACTCGCCGACGACGCGGTGACCGCCGTCGTCTCCCCACTACTTGTCGACGCCCTACTGCTGGGCCGGCAGCCCAACAGATCCCGCGCACACCGCGCGGTCGATCTTCATTTCGCTGGAATAGAGGTGTCATGACCAACGTCGTCGGCTCACGGGCTGTGTTCGGAGTGATCGTTCCGAGTACCAATACCGTTGTGGAACACGACTATTGGCGCAGCGACATCGACGGTGTCGCGTTCCGGGCCGGTTCGATGTACATCCCGCATCCGGTGATGGACGACAACGCGGGATTCGAGGCGCTGCTCGGACAGATTCGCGCCTCCATCGACGACGCGGTGCGCGACGTCCTCACCGCGGAGCCCGACCGAATGGTCATGGGGATGTCTGCGGAGACCTTCTGGGGTGGCGTCGACCGAAACGCGGCGTTCGAGCAGCGGCTTCGCGATCGGACCGGACTGCCCGTCACCACCGGGGCCAGCTCGTGCCGCGCAGCCCTCGAGACACTCGGTGCACGTCGTATCGCGGTGTTCTCGCCGTACCAGCCGATCGCCGACGTCGAGGTCGGCCGGTTCTTCACCGAAGCGGGCTTCGATGTCGCCGCCATCACCGGATTGCGTTGTCGCACTGCGATGGACATCGCCCGCGTCGATGTGCCCCGGCTGCGCGAGGTGGTCGCCGAACTCGACGGACCCGACGTCGACGCCATCGTCCAGGTGGGCACCAACCTCTCGTTCGTCGGGCTCGCCGACGAACTCGAAGCCGAACTGGGCAAGCCGGTGGTCGCCATCAACTCCGCAACCCTGTGGCACGCGCTTCGCGATCACGGCATCGCCGACCAGGTCAAGGGGTGCGGACAGTTGTTGCGCGAGTACTGATTCGAAGAGTACTTCCTTCGGCCTAGGGTGTGTGTTCCTGCTAGCGCTGACGCAGAGGTCGGAGGTAGTCGCTGATCGCCGGCAGGTCGACGACGAGGGTATCCCAGACCGCGCCGTAGTCGGTTCCGTCGTAGTGGTGCGCGAGGCGATCTCGCATCGGTTTGATCAGCGACCACGGCACTTCGGGATGCGCTTCGGTGGTTTCGGCGCTGAGTCGGGCGACGTTCTCACCGATCTTCACGATCAGCGACTCCGCGGCGAGTCCCGGTACGTTGTCGACGTCTCCCATGTACCACTCGTGACCACGCGCGACCAGGTGGGCCCCAATGCCGCAGAGTCGAACGATCTCTCGCAGAATTGATGCGTCACGGGAATTCATATTGCAACCGCGGTGGCGAGAATGTCGTGGTCGGGGCGAAGGCCACCGTCCGACACCACATCCACCTCAACACCGAGTAGTTCACCGGCGGCGACCGCGAACGCGGCGAGAGTGAGAAGGCCGGTACCTTCCGAACGAGTGACAAGAAGGTCGAGGACGCTGCCCGGCCGATCGGTGCCGCGGGCGGCCGAGCCGAACACGCGGGCGTTACTGAGGCCGAACTCTTCGGCGAGCTCCCTGAGCTCGACTCGGTGCGTTGCCAACGCCTCGTGCGGAAGTGGCCGCGCCGACGCCCGCAATCGTTCGATCATCTCCTCCGACGCGCGGCGTCTTCCAGACTCGTACGCTGCGATGTTCGGCTGGGCAACGCCCGATCGTCGGGCGAGTTCGGCTTGACTCAACCCGGCGGCTTCCCGCAGCTCTCGAATCTGATTGGCCACGCGTGCCATAATATCGCATGATATAACCCCTGCTCCAGATCAAAGTTGTGTCACGATGGGCAGATGGATCGGCTTGCTGTCATTGCCGCCGAATCAGAGCGGTTCGCCGAGGTGCTCTCCGATGTGAATCCGGACGCGCCGTGTCCCACGTGTCCTGAGTGGTCGGCGGCGGACTTGCTGTGGCACTTGGTCAACGTTCATGTCTTCTGGGCAGAGATCCTGGGTCGGGAGTTCTCGACGGGGCCGAACTCGAGGCCGTCGAGGCCGCGAAGCCCGCCCGTCCCGACACGGTCGCGGCAATGCTTCCGCTGCGGGCCGAGGCGACCGCTGCACTGCTCGACCAACTCGAACGCCGAGCCGACGACGAGCCGTGCTGGTCGTGGTGGCCGGCGGACCAGCCGGTCGGGTTCACGCGCCGCATGCAGACCTACGAGGCCACCATGCATCGCGTGGACGCGGAGCTCGCCGCCGGCGCACCGGTGACGCTATTGGCGCCCGACGTAGCGGCCGGGGCAATCGATCATGCCGTCGACGTGATGTGGGGCTGGATGCCCGACGGCGCCGAGTGGCGGCCCGGCGGGGTGGTCGAGCTCGCCGCCGACGACACCGGAGCGCGGTGGAACGTCGAGGTCGGGGAGTGGTTGCGTGGTGATGGGACGGTGGGTGGTCCGCGGGCGGTGCGCGCCGGCGGCGGTGGTCCCGCGGCGTCGGTCGGTGCCCCGGTTGCCGACCTGGCCCTGTGGGTGTGGACACGGGGCGGCCGCGCGCACCGCACCGGCGAGCAGAGAATCATCGATCTTCTCGATGCGGTTGTCACGCAAGGTATGTGAGGGTTCTCATCGCCTGGATCGCAAGATGCCGCGGGCATTGACCTGACCTCGGTCGCCGTGGATACTCCGACCACATGAGCTTTGAGATCCCTGCACTGGTCGGATCGGCAACGCAGCGATACGACGAACTTGTCGATGCCGCGCGATCCCTGGTGGCCGGGGAGTCCGACCTCATCGCCAACGCATCGAACCTATCGGCCCTGGTCTTTCATTCGCTGCCGCAACTCAACTGGGTGGGCTTCTACCTCTTCGACGGCGAGGAGTTGGTGGTCGGTCCATTCCAGGGGAAACCGGCCTGCGTGCGCATCCCGCTCGATCGAGGTGTGTGCGGGGCTGCTGCGCGGTCGGGAGTCACGCAGCGGGTCGACGACGTCCACGCCGTGCCCGACCACATCGCCTGCGATGCGGCGAGCCGGTCCGAACTGGTGGTACCACTGATCAAGAACGGCGATCTGATCGGTGTCTTCGACCTCGACAGTCCGGTTCCCGCCAGGTTTGACGACGCCGACCAGGCGGGACTCGAACGGATCGCCGGCATACTGCTCGACAGTCAGCGCTGACCGTCAAAATTGCTGAAACTGAAAACAGAACCAGAAAGTCTGCCTACACTCAGCCCGACGACGAGTTCACGACGCACGGGGGTGGTGGCCGAATGGTCAACGAGGAAGCCGGCGGAATGCCAGATCATTGCGGCGGCGGCGTTCTCGGGCGACGTACATTTCTGCAGGTGGCTGGGGCGGCGGGTGCGTTCGCCTTCGCTCCAGGTGCGGCATCTGCTGCACCGCAACCGTATTCACCGCCGCTCAACCACGAGCAGCCGAGCGTTCCCGGCATCCCCTTCTTCAGTTATCACTCGCCGCCGCTCGCCAAGTTCGTCGATGAACTGCCGCGGCTGCCACTGATCAAGGCACCACGACGTCTGGTGGCCGCGGGAGCGTTGCACCGTTTCCATCGGGACCTCGACCCCGCGCCCAGCGTCGGGTTCGGCGGGCTGTCGCACCACGGCCCGACGATCGAGACGATGGCGGGGGAGCAGCCCCAGATCACCTTCGTCAACCAGATGCGTACCCACCCCATGGCCGTCGACGTCGACCCCAGCCTGCATGGGGTCTCGGAGATGGATCGGCATCGGCCGCCGCTGGTCATCCACCTGCACGGCGCGCCCAACCATCCTGCCGAGGACGGTTTTCCGACGTCGCCGTTCCGGCTCGGGCGGTCGGTCACCTACCGCTTCACGAACCCGCCACACGCGGCGCCCCTGTGGTACCACGACCATTCGATGGGTACGACGCGGCTGTCCGTCTATGCTGGGCTGACCGCGCACTACCACGTCCGTGACGAGTGGGACACCGGCGAACCCGACAATCCCCTCGGCCTGCCCACCGGTGAGTACGAGACCGCACTCATCATGTGCGACAAGGTGTTCTACCCCAATGGGCGACTGCGCTACGACAACACTCCGACCGTCATGCCGGGCCATTGGTCGGGTGGGATGGCAGGGGACACGATGGTGGTGAACGGCAAGGCGTGGCCCAAGATGTCGGTCGACCGCGGTGTCTACCGCTTCCGGATACTCAGCGCCAGCCAACTCAACGACTATCGGCTCGCCCTGTCCGACGGCTCGCCGTTCTGGGTGATCGGGAGCGACGGTGGTCTGCTCGACGCGCCGGTGCTGGTGTCGGCGTTGAATGTCGGCGCTGCCGAACGTTACGACATCCTGATCGATTTCAGCGATCGTGCACCCGGCGAGCGGGTGCAGTTGATCAACACCATGCAGATCTCGTGGGCCGGACAGGTCAATGGCGCCAAGCTGATCCGATCAGTGGTGCGCTTCGACGTCGGCTCCGCACGTGGCCGGTATCGGCGGATTCCCGAACGCCTCAGGGGTGCGCGCAACCAGCCCGCCGCATTGCCGAGGCGTCACGCCGGGCACGACCGGCATCGCGTCGCCACCCTGAATGTGACACTGAACCCGCAGCAGTTGTCGTGGCTGAGTGTGCTCACAATGAATCTCAACAATGTTCCGTTCCATACCAACGACTTCGAACACGCCGAGCAGGGCGCCACCGAGTGCTGGGATCTGGTGAACGCGGACGCGACCATGCAGTCACACGCGATGCATCTGCATCTTGTCCAGTTCCGGGTCGTCGGGCGATGGGACTTCGACAAGGTGCGCTACCTGGCAGAGAATCCGCCCCCGCTGTTCGGGAAACGATGGACGCCTGATCCGAAGCGCTATCTGACGAGTCGGATGTTCGCGCCCGCGCCATACGAGTTCGGGTGGAAGGACACCGTGCGGTGCCCGCCCAATCAGGTCACGCGGATCGTCGTGCGGTGGCCGACCAAGGCCGAGCTCGGCTTCGACCCCGACGCGGTCTTCACCGGCCTCAACGGTGAGAAGCTGCAGGGCTACGTCTGGCACTGCCACCTCACCGATCACGAGGACAACGAGATGATGCAGCGCATCCGCGTGGTGGGTTCGGGTGGTCGCGGGGGCCCCGAGATGCCCATGCACGGACCGGGTCATCACGGTCACCACTGACTCGGTCCGCCGTCACATCGGCGGGTCTGCCACCATGTCGGCATGAACTCGCCACGGGCCACGGGCACGATCGCCGCCGGGACCGTGGTGGCTCTGTCGGCGCTGTACTTCGCGCAAGGTCTGCCGTACGGATTCTTCACCGGCACGGTGCCGGTGGTGCTGCGCCGATCGGGCTACTCGCTCACCGAGATCAGCGCTACCGGGTTGCTGTTCGCGCCGTGGGCCCTGAAGTTCATCTGGGCGCCGTTCGTAGACCGGTATGGCACACGGCGCCAGTGGCTGCTGGCGCTGCAGTTCGCGTCGGTCGTCGTCGCGCTGGGTCTGGCGTGCCTGGACCTGTCGTCGACGTTGACCTGGCTGCTGGTCGGGATAGCGGTCATCAATCTGTTGTCGGCCACTCAGGACATCGCGACCGACGGACTGGCCGTGCAACTGCTGACCGCACGACAACGCGGTCTCGGCAACGGAATTCAGGTCGGCGCGTACCGGATCGGCATGATCGTGGGCGGCGGCGGTCTGCTTTGGCTGTTCTCGATCGCCGGGTGGCGATTGCTCTTCGTCGCGATGGCGGTTCTGTTGCTGGCGGCCACGATTCCGGTGTGGTGGCTGCGCGGGCTGACGTCGATCCGGGGGTCCGCTGCGCCGACGTCGACGCCCGATGCGTCGGGCGTCTCCTGGTGGCGCCGGCTGCGCCGCCCCGGCATGTTCGCACTGATCCTGCTGATCGGCGGCTTTAAGTTCGGCGACTCGATGGGCTCGGCCGTCGTCGGGCCGTTCATGGTCGACGAGGGACTGTCGGGCGCCCAGATCGCGCTGATCAAGGGTGCCTTGTCGTCGCTTGGTGCGCTGGGCGGCGCAGCCCTCGGCGGGTGGTTGGCATTCCGGTTCGGTCGTCGCAACGCACTGCTGATCGGTGGGGTGGCGCAAACGGCGAGTCTCGGTCTGTACTTGCTCGCCGCGACGGGGGTGGGCGGTTTCGCGCTGATCGTGTCGGCAAGTCTGGCCGAGCACATCCTCGGTGGCGCAGCGACGGTCGCTGTGTTCACAGTGATGATGGACGCTGCCGAGCGTGATCACGCCGGTAGTGACTACACCTTGCTCGCGTGCGCCGTGGTCGTCGTCCAGGGGATCGCAGGTGTGGCCGGCGGACTGGTCGGTGACTCGTTCGGGTATCCGGTGCTCTTCGCTGCGAGTCTTGTACTATCCGGGATCGGCTGTGCTGCAATGATCATCGCACTTGACCGCGGAGTGGGGCCCGAGGGCGTGCGCAGGTTGACCCGGGTCCGCGACCAGACTGTCTGAGTCTGGTCGGTCAGGAGAGCATCAAGTTCACCGCGACATCGACCACAGCATCGAGGTCAGTGCCGAGGCCTCCGGTCAGCCATTGTTGGGCGAGTTCGGCCATCGCGCCGGTGAACATCGCCGCGCGAACACCATTGGTGGTCGCGTCGGGCTCGTGCACCTGGTTCTCCGCGACGGCGAGTTCGCGCAGCAGTTCCTGGGTCGCGGCCCGACGCTGGGCGAGCACGGGGTTCGCGCGCGCCTCGGTGAACAGGACGCGCCCACGACGCGGATCTGCGGAGCCGAATTCGAGCACTGAACGGATGCCGAGGCGAGTGCGGGCGCGAACCGAATCGTCGCACCCAGCGAGTTTGCCCTCGATCGTCGTGGCGAGTTCGGCCTCGGTGCGATCGTAGACCGCACCGAGGAGTTCGTCGGTGTCGGCGAAGCTCTCGTAGAAGTAGCGGCTGTTGAATCCACATGCGCGACACACCGAACGGACCGAAAGGGCACCTTCGCCCGCGGATCCGAACAGGTCGAAAGCGGCTGCGACGAGCTGCTCACGGCGTTCGGCACGACGATCCGCCATCCGGACGCCGGCCCACCTGGTGGGGCTGGACATCGCACCAGCATACGCGCGGCAGATCGTTATGAAGAAGGTCTGGTCACAGGTGTACCCAAAAGGTTATTCTGGGCACACCTGTTACCAGAAGGTGGGTGGTTGTTGTGTCCGTGCGCTCAGTGTCGTTGCCCTCAGTGTCGTTGCCCTCAGTGTCGTTGCCGTCCGTTCCGCTGCCATCTGTGCCGCTGCCCTCGGTGCGTGTGCCGTTCGCGTTGCCGCATCAGTACATCGGCAAGTGGCTCAACGAGAAGTTCGACGAGAACGTGAAGTCCAAGTTCTTCCGCGGTATGAGTTTTGACGATCCGGTCGGCGACCCGGGCTGGTTCGGTCCCGACAGTGCCACGTGGTATGTCCATTCCCACACGCCCGCACTGATTTTCGGACTGCAGTGCGCGTCGTACATGGAGCGGCTCGACCCGAGTATCTTCTGGATGGGCATGCATCATTCCCGGCTCGTGGAGAAGTCGTCGCAGACGTCGACGATGGGCCGGATCGACCAGGCCGGAGCCAACATCCGGTTAGGGCATTCGTTGGCCTTCTTCATCGGTACCGCTTACGGCACGACGGATACGGCCGAGCGTCTTGCCCGAACCGTCCGGGCCATGCATCACACCATCAAAGGTGTTCGGCCAGATGGGCTTCCGTACGACGCCGACGATCCGCTCTGGCTGCGGTGGAACTACGCGACCGTTGTCTGGGGAATTGCCACCGCGCACGAGATCTACCACCCTCGACCTCTACGTGGCGACGATCTGGACCGATACTACGGCGAGTTCGTCCGCGTCGGGCACGCGCTCGGGGGTACCGATCTGCCCACCACCAAGGCAGAGACTCTGGCCTGCCTGGAAGAGTATCTCCCGCGTCTGGCACTGACCCACGGCAGTGCGATGGCGACCGGCACCAATCTCACGAATCCTGCTCAGGCGGCGGTGGATTGGGCCATCCGCGACACCATGCCCACGTGGGCGGCGCAGTTTGTGCAGTACCGCCCGCCGAATCCGGTCGAACGGCGTGCGCGTCGCAGCGCGGTCTGGAGCGCCATCAACGGACTGCACGCCAGCATGGGGGAGGCGCCCGAGTTTGCCGCGTCACGTCGCCGGGTTCAAGGCGGAACCACCGTGCCGCACACGGTTCCCAGTTACGTTCTCGGCACCGACCCGGAACTCAGCCGCGACGAGGTCGAGGCGACGATGGCGTAGGGCCATCGCTGGTGATCTCGACACGGTGCCTCGCTCCGCTCGGTACCGGCTCGATCCGGCGGATCTCGACACGGTGCCCATCCCCCGCTGGTTGATCTCGACACGGTGCCCACCCCCCCGCTGGTTGAGCCGACACCGAGCCCCCAAGGGCGAGGCGTCGTGTCGAAACCACTTGGCGAGCTGACACTGTCCCCAACCTCAACCATCAACCACCCTTGAATCTCTGATACGGCTGTGACTCCTGCGCATCTTTCCGGGCCCTCTTCGCACCACCAGTAACAGTAGTATGCGAGTCTCTGACCTGCAAAAACAGTTCTTGACTCGCATACATGTTCGAGTATTCTGGACGCATGCCCCACATCGAACACCTTTGCGACCAGCTCGCCGCGTTCGCTCCTCCGGACACTGCCCGCGAGGTGCACGAAGCCCTGTCGGCGCTGCTGCGGCTACGGAACATGGTCGACCACCACGCCGCAGTCCTTGCTGGGGCCGTGGAGCGGTTGGGGCTCGCGAAGGAGCAGGGCCGCACCACCCGCGAACTGCTGATCGTCATGGGCGCCGCGCCCGCGGTCGCCACTCGGTTGCTGCGTATCGGTGTTGCTTTGGCCGGTACGCCGCGGTTGGCTGGTCACACCGCTGACGGGTCTGTCTCCGGCGAGCACGCGGATGCGATCGCCCGCGGACTGTCCCATATCGGTGTGCGGGCGAGGGAACCGCTGTCGGAGTCGCAGCGTCAAACCTGTGTGACCGATCTTCTGGCCCAAGCCTTCTCCGGCGCCACTCCCGCCGACATCGACCGCCGTGCCCGCGCCCTGGGCAACCAGGTCGCCGACGATGCTCCCGCCGCGGTACCCGCTCGCGATGACCGCGACATCAACACCTTCGATGTGGCCACCGATGGTGACGGCCGGGTCGTGGTGCGTGGGGATGTGGACGCGGTGATCGGGGAGAAACTGCACACCATGATCGACGCCCTGTCGGGACCCCGTCCCGAACCCGACGGCTCCCCCGACGCCCGCTCGCCCGGGCGTCGCCGCTCCGAAGCTCTGGAACGCATCCTCGACGCCGCCGCCCACGGGGACGGTTTGGTGGGGATGCCGAAACATCAAGTGCTGCTCACGTTGCCGGCCGACAGCCCGGATCTGGCGTCGATGGCGTTCACCGGACCCGTCACCTTGGACACCGTCCGGTTGTTAACGTGTGATGCGACGGTCACCGGGATCACCGTCGATAAGGACGGGGTGCCGGTCGCGATGACCGACAATGTGCGGTTGTTCCCGCCGCACCTGCGTCGAGCGTTGATCGTGCGTGACGGTGGGTGTTGCATCAAGTGCGGCGCCCCGGCGTCCTGGGCGCACGCGCACCACATCAAGCATCACGCCGACGGCGGGAAGACCGTCCTGGACAACGGGTGTCTGCTCTGCCCGTCCTGCCACACCGATGTGCACCACAACGGGTGGGACGTCGTCCTCGGGGCTGACCGCCACCCCTGGCTGGTCCCGCCGGCCTCCGTCGATCCCGAAAGGAGACCACTACCGACCTACAACCGACGCACCATGCGCCTGGACAACGCCGCCTGAACCCACCAACCTGAACCAGCCAACCGCGTAGCACCTTTCGCACCCGACCCCGGTCGGGACCGCACCCGTACCTTGAGAACTTCATAGTGTGAAGCGCGACGCCACGGGAAACCGTTGCCGCGCAGTCGAAGCCACCTATCTCTGAACCCAGCATGGCCGCACCAGCGGACCAACACGCCGGGATAGCGATGGCTTCGACTGCGCGACAACGAATCCCGGTATCGAACAGGTCAGAGGTGCACAGCCACTTCGTCGCCGAGATGGAAGGGTGTGGTCAGCGGAAGCCGGTCGCCACTCCAGAACCGGCCGGGGTCGAACCAGTTCGAATCCTTCGACGCGTCGACGAGACCCATGTCGGAGTAGGTGATCGCGACGACCTCTGCGCAATAGGCGGCTTCCAGTCCCACGGTCTCCTTGTGCTCCTCGTCGTGTCGCCGTGCACGCCGTTCGCGAGCCTTGCGGTCGAGGTAGGGGATGCCGCGAACCATGTCGACGCTCGTGGGGATGCGGCCCCGGAGCCAGCGGCCGGCAAGGCGCGCGGTGGTGGGGAAGGGTGTGCCGTCGAGTCGGGCGATGACCCGCAACAGGATGTCCTCTTGCTCGGCTGTCACGTCCGGGGTGAGTTGTCGAATCCAGCAGCTCTGCTCGTACCGGATCATCCACTGTTCCACCGCTTCCCGGGCGTCGTGGAGTTGGACGCCACGATGGTTGGAGCCGGTCCACACGTCGGTGAGTTTGTCGCCGAGTTCGGCGTGCCACAGCAGCGGTGGTAGGTCGTCGAGGCCGACGGTCATCGCGACATGGTTCACCGGCGAGTTGGTGAGCGTGCGGATCGCTCGGTCGGGTCCCGAATGACCGCGGAAGAGCCAGATGTCGCCGGTGCGGGTGGCGTCGAGGGCCTCGTCGAGCGAGATGCCTGCGTCTGCGCTGCGTGGGTGCACGGATGCAGGGTAATCCACGGACTATCCTCGGGCATATGCGCAACGTGTGGAAATGGCTCGGTCTGGCCGGCGCGGTCGGCGTCACGACCGGAGGTGTGTTGGTGGCGCGCGATCAGCGGCAACGCAACTCGTACTCCGCCGACGACGTGCGGGACCGCCTGCGGCAGCGGTACGAGTCGGCCAACAACGACGGGGACGATGCGACCTCCGGCAACGCCGACAACTGACGATGCACTCGCTCGACCCGCTCGTCGCCCCGGTCGATCCGGTGGTCGCCTTGACCCGGATTGCGTGGCTTCTCGAACGTACGCGGGAGAGCACCTACCGCGTCGAGGCGTTTCGCCGAGCCGCGGTGGCGGCGGCCGGGATCGACGGACTGTCTCACGCCGCCCGCACTGGCGGACTGACGAATGTGCGGGGCATCGGAAACACCACCGCAGCCGTCATCACGCAGGCGGTCAACGGTGCGGTTCCCGACTATCTCGCTTCCCTGCAGTCGGCCCACACCGAACTCACCGACGACGCCGCCGCGCTCTTCGACGCACTCCGCGGTGATCTACATGCGCATACGAACTGGAGCGACGGTGGGGCACCCCTGTCCGAAATGGCTGATGCGGCACAGGCATTCGGCCAGGACTGGTTGGCGATCACGGACCACTCACCGCGGTTGACCGTCGCCAACGGGCTCAGCGCCGAGCGGCTCGAGCAACAGATCGCCGACATCGACACGATCAACACCACACGATCGGACGGCCTGCGCATCCTCAGCGGAATCGAAGTCGACATCCTTGACGACGGTTCCCTCGACCAGTCGGAGGAACTGCTGGCTCGGCTCGACATCGTCACCGCGTCGGTGCACTCCAAACTCAAGATGGACGCAGCGCCGATGACCGCGCGGATGACGGCGGCCGTCAGCAATCCGCGAGTCAACGTCTTGGGTCATTGCACTGGGCGACGCGTACTCGGCGGCCGCGGTCGGCGTGCGCCGTCGGAGTTCGACGCCCGGCAGGTGTTCGAGGCCTGCGCCGAGCACGGGACCGCGGTGGAGATCAACTCGCGTCCGGAGCGGGTCGACCCGCCCGACGAGCTGATCGAACTGGCCCGTGACATCGGGTGCCTGTTCGCCATCGACTCCGATGCGCACGCGCCCGGTCAACTCGAGTTCAAGGCGTTCGGCGCACAACGGGCCGAACAGTTCGGAATCGCGGCCAACCGGATCGTGACGACCTGGACAGCCGACGCCGTCATCGAGTGGGCAGCGTCGAGTTAGTTGCAGTCCCCGGCCTCACGGGTTGGTGAACTCGGCCAGGAACTCGGTGAGCATCGTCGCGGTCACCGGCCGTGGGAGCGCCTGAACCGCCGCGATGATGGCGGCCATGTCCAATTCGCCGTCGGGATCGTGCGGATCGATGCCGGCCCCGATCAGCGCCTGCTGCACGGCGGCGCTGGGCAGCCCGACGACATCGTCGACGCTCACCGCGCCGCTGTCGAAAGCGTGCGCGAGATCGGCCAGTGCGGGTGGGGGACTGGCGGCGGGCAGTCCGCGAACGTCGTCGGCGGCGTTGCGGCATGCGAGAACGAGTTCGTCTGCGACAGTTGCGGTCACGGGTGTGATCGTGAGGTGCGTGGTGGGCGGAAGCGACGAGCCGTCGGGCTGGGTGAAGCCCGGCTGCATCTGCAAGGTGAAGCCGCGCCGGTCGACTGCGGTCGCCCATCGATGGGGGTCCACGGGGTGTTCAGAATCGGGATCGGCCGCGACCGCGAACACCGGCCCCACGGGCGACGCGACCACGCGCAGGCCGTCGATCTCGTCGATCACCGTCCGAAGCCGGTCGGCGACCAGACGGGTGGTGGCCACAAGCGACGCGAACCCATTGACACCGAGGTGGCCGGTGATGGCCCACGACGACGCCACACCGGACGCCGAGCGGGAGCCGAGCAGAGTCGGATTCACCACCGGGTAGCCCGGCCAGTCGGTCGTCGCGAAGTACTGCGCCCGGTGGCGGTCTCGATCCGAATGGAGAAGAAGCGACGCACCTTTCGGGGTGTAGCCGTATTTGTGGAGGTCGGCCGACAGGCTCGTCACACCGGGTACTCGGAAGTCCCAGGGCTCGGTGTCCGAACCCCACCACGGCAGTGCGAAGCCGCCCAGGCAGGCATCGACATGCAGTGCGATACCGCGATCGAGCGCGACTCGACCGAAAGCGGCGGTCGGGTCGAGGGCGCCCGTCGGATAGTTCGGGGCCGACGCCACGAGGAGAAAGGTGTCCTCGCACACCGCTGCGGCCACGGATTCCGGTGTCGGTGTGGTGGTTTCGGGGTCGACGCTGAGGCGGATGGCCCGAACCCCGAGTAGTTTGGCTGCCTTGAGGAAGGCCGCATGTGCGGTGGTGGGGACCACCATCGACCCGGCGCCGGGCGCTACACCCGCATGATCGCGGGCCGCCTTGACCGCGAGAATGCAGCTCTCGGTACCGCCCGACGTGAGCGTGCCCACCGCATCCGGGGCGTGGAACACCGTGCGTCCGAACGAGATCAGGTCCCGCTCCATCGCTGCGACCGAGGTGAAGACGGTGGGATCGAGACCGTTGACCGGCTGCACTCGCGCGATGGCCGCGGCCGCCAGAGCGTCGAGCTCCGCGCGGCCCGAGTCGTACACGTAGGAGAGAACTCGACCGCCGTGGGTCGGGGCGTCGGCCGCACGCAGGGCATCGAGCCTCCGGAGGATCTCCTCGGCGGGCAGACCAGGTTGCTCGTCGCGCGTCATGCCTGTTCCCGATCGGTTCTCAGCCCGCGCATCAGCAGGAATGTCGAGGCGACCAGGATGGCCGGCACCACGGTGAATCCGACTACTACCCCGACGAGTGCGGTGTCGGGCTGATCGGGTGTCTCGTCACCGGATGACGACGCAAAGCCGGTCAGCCCCAGGATGATCAGATACACGGCCGGTCCCAGCGCGAGACCGACTGTTTCACAGGCCGTCCAGAGACCCGAGAGCGCGCCGCCACGATCGGTGCCGACGCGTTCGGTGTGTTCGTCGATCACGTCGGGGAGCATCGCCAGCGGAAACGTCTGCATGCCTGCATACCCGACACCAGCGACGCCGACGGCGACAAACACCCACCACCCGGGGCTCCACACAGCGACCACCGCTCCCGCCGCGCCGAGGACGAACAGTGCCGAGGCCGCCGCCAGCCCGGTTTCCTTGCCGCGGTGGCGACCGAACCGATACCACAGCGGCATCACCACGATCGCCGGTGCGACGAGTGCGACGAAGAACAGTGTGAGCATTCCCGAGTCGTCGAAGGTGTAGGTCGCCACGTACTGGGCGCCTGCCAGCATCACTGCGCTGGCCAAGGCCTGAACCACGTAGACCGCGAGCAGATTCCGAAACCGTGGGGTCAGGTTCAGGGCGGCGATGGCGTCGCGATAGCCGCTCACGGATTCCGGGTCCGACGTCGGCGGTGGAGCATCTGCTCGGCGGGCGGCGCCGAATGAGGCGATGAGCATGCCGCCGGTGATGACGACCGCAGCGGCCACCGCCATCGCCACGTATCCGGCGGAACCGCCGACGACGTCGCGAATCGCCGGGCCGCCGGCACCGACCACCAGGATGGTGATGGCGAGCACCACGATGCGCGTGGCGACAAGGCGCGTGCGCTCGTGGTAGTCGGCGGTGAGTTCGGTGGGCAGCGCGACGTATGGAACCTGAAAGAGGCTGTAGGCCACTGCGCTACAGGCGAAGAAGAAGAGAACCCACGTCGCGGCGGCGGCCACCGGCCAACCGGTCGGCGTCGAGAACGTGAGGACGAACAGCGGCGCGATTGCGAGGGCGCCGACCACCATCCCGGTGGCACGACCACCGGTCCGGGCCAGGGCGCGGTCGCTGCGCGAACCGATGATCGGGTTGATGACGACGTCGATGATCTTGGGGATCAGCACCACCACCGACGCAAGCACGGCGGGAACCGCCAGGGTGTCGGTGAGGTAATAGGCGAGGACCAGACCCGGCAGAACACCGAAGCCGCCGGTGCCGACGCTGCCGGCCGCGTACGACGCGACCACCGACCGGGTCAGGCGACGATCAGTCGTCACGGTCATCGATAGCTCTCCACACGCTCCCACATCCGTACGTAGGCTTCGGCGGCCCGGAACAGATCCGCCACCAACATCCGACCGTCCGGCCCGGCCTGGACCCGTAGGCTTTCGATCCAATCAGGCAGGAGTCCGTAGTGTGCGGTTCCGTCGCGATTGACGTCGAACACGCGAACTCCGGACACCTGCCGATGGATCCGGGTGGTGCCGTCGGCAGCGGTGAACGGGTAGCGGACGGGGTTGTATTTCGCCGACGGGCGGGGGTGCGCCTGTTTGCCCAACCCGCCCATGTCGGGGCCGAAGCCGACGCCGAAGAAGAACCGCGGATCGCGCTGGGCCCGGAGTGTTCGCCACGCCGAGATGAAGTCCGGCGGCATGTCGCCGTGTCTGCCCACTTCGCCGGGATCTGCCTGCGCCGGTGTGGCGAACAGGCCGACGATGCCGCCGTCGGTGAGGATGCGTCGGTAGTTGGTCTTGTCGGTCCAGGTGTGTGACGACACGACCCCGGGGTAGTGCCTGCTGCCCACGATGTCGAGCACTCGCGTCGCGGACTTGACGCTGAGGTGGTCGACGTCGATCACCATGCGGCGGGCCACAATTGCGCGGACCGTGTACTCACCCAGCATCGTCAGACCGTGCACGTTGCACACGTCGCTCGGGTACCCGACCACCGGATTGTCGTGCTGATGCGTCCGGCACCGTTCGACGGTCCAGGGGTGACCGGTTGCCAGTTCCTGTCCGGCGTTCACCGCGACGCCGGTCGCGCCCTGGTCGAATCGTGTTCCGCCGAGTGCGTTGTCGAACTTGTGGGTCAGGATCACCTGTCGAATACCCATGCCGCGGAGTTCGTCGAGACCACGATCGATGGCGGCGCGGTCACACTGCGGCCGGCCGGCGATCGAGCGGCAGCCGAACGGTTCGGACACCTCGATGCCCAGCGTCACCGCCAGCTTGCCCGCCGCGATGACCCGGCGGGCATCGGCGGCGGTCGAGACGATGCGCAGGAAGCCACGTCCCCGTCCACCGGCCTGCGCGTCGATATAGTCCTGCAACCCGAGGAGCATGCGGTGCTGGATGCGGATCGAGGCCATCTCGTCGCAGGGTTGGTCGCGTAGCGGATAGTTCTCGCACAGCACCCGGTTCTGGACGTAGTAGTTCTGAATCATGCGCAGCCCCGACCGCCAGGCCCGCTCGATCCAGCGGTAGTAGGTCTGCTCGTGGGTCAGGGAATCCCAGCGCGGCCAGTCGCGGAATGTCGGCCAGCCGACCACGTCGTGCGGGCCCGGCCGGGACAGCACGTGCTCGGAGACGGCGAGCACTCCACCCGGACCGTGGTCGGGGCAGTCGCGCAGGGCGACGGTCACCCCGAGCGGGTTGTATGGAGCGCCGCAGTGCAGTTCACCACCGAGGAACTGTTCGGCCATCAGGTGCGCATGCGAGTCCACAAACCCACGCAGGTTCCCGTCGCGGCCGGCGCCGGTGAAGGGTGCACCGTCGACACCGAGCTCGGCGTCAGGGAATGGGCGGCACCCGGTGGCCGCGCGGACCCGAACAGACGGAAAGGAGGTGGTTGACGTGACCGAACGCACCGCGAACCCGGACGTCGACGATGTCACCGACCAGATCGCACGAGTTGTGGGTGTGGCTTGCAGTGTTGCCGAATGCGTGCCGTCGGCGGTGAGAACGCGCCCGTCGCGTCCGTAGAACAGGAACTGGCCGAGCGCAGCCGCACGGACGGTGAACGGGCTCGCCATCGCACCGAGACGCGTGCCGTCGGACAGGGTCAGCGTCACACATCGGCCGGCGAGTGCGTCGACCTGCGACGCGGTGCCGGGGGCAGCGGAGGCAGGCGGCAGCGTCACCCCGGACAGGAAAGTGACGAGAGCCGACACGAGGATCAGCGGCGCGACGAGCACCATCGAACCGGCCGATCCCCGAACCCCCACCTGCATTGGGCGTAGGTTGCCAGAACTTCCCGGTTGGCGCCGGGTTTTGCCCACGCTGGGCGAGAGTCCCGCGGGTCGATCTCGTCGCAGGTGGCGCGCATCGCACATCCTGAGGACACTGGTGTCAGCAGCTCCCGAGCACGACAGGCAGGAACACACATGGCGGACAGCAACGGCCCCTCCGGTGGGTCTTTCAACTTCGGCCCGGAGGACTTCGACCGCTTCGCGCGGGAGGCCTCGGAAGGTTTGCGTGACGTCTTCGGCAAGCTGTTCGAGGGACAGTCGAGCCCGAGTGCGTGGTCGGCGTTCTTCGATCAGGGTGGCACCCGCACCCGGCGCCGCGCCGAGCCCGAGACGACCGCCGACGCCGGTTCCGGCGTGTGGGCGGTATTTGTGGTCGACGCCGACGGCGGCGCCCGGGTCGAGCAGGTCTTCTCCACCGAACTCGACGCCCTGCGGGCCAACCAGGCCAACACCGACCCGAGTCGGCGCGTCCGATTCCTGCCCTACGGCATCGCCGTCAGTGCGCTCGATGTCCAGGTCACATCCGAGACCCAGAGCGATTCTCCCGAGCAGAACAAGTCAGACGACGGCGTCGCCTGACTTCGCCCATGGCGGAGGCCGAACGGCCGTAGGATGACTCCCGCCCTCAGTCATCGGTCGGGAGGTCTCGAGTGTCGGATGCACCGTTCGGCGGGTTGTCGCGTCGTGACTTTCTCACGCGGGTCTCGGCGGTCGGTGGCGGTGCGCTGCTGACGTCGTGGGCTGCGCCGATCATCGACAAGGCCTATGCGTCGGCAGACCCGGCGGGCACCGGTTCGTTGTCCGATATCGAACACATCGTCCTGTTCATGCAGGAGAACCGGTCGTTCGATCACTACTTCGGAACCTACTCCGGGGTGCGCGGGTTCGGCGAGGCGTCGCCGGCATGGAAGCAGCACGGCTGGGCTCCCGGCGTCGGCCCGACCCGACGTGGTTACACGCTGCCGTTCCGCCTCGACACCCGCTACGACGCCAATCTCGACGGCGAATGCATCAACGATCCCGATCACTCGTGGGCCGGTTTGCACGCCGCGTGGAACAACGGACGCAACGACGGCTGGTTGCCGATGTCGATCAAGTCCGTTGGCCCGGCGAATGCGCCCGCACTCATGGGTTACTACGAGCGCGCCGACATTCCTGTGCATCGGACGCTGGCCGAGGCGTTCACGTTGTGCGACAACTACCATTGCTCGGTGTTCGGGCCCACCGACCCGAACCGGCTGTACTGGATGAGCGCGAGCATCGACCCAGATGGCTCGCACGGAGGCCCGCTGCTCGAGACACCCACGCTCATACCGAAATTCGTGTACTCGTGGCGAACCATGCCGGAGAACCTGCGAGACGCCGGGGTCAGCTGGAAGATCTACAACAACCGCGACATCGGGCCCGTGTCGTCGGTGTTGCTCGACGGCATGATGGGGTGCTTCACCCAGGCCCGCGATCCTCGCTCGGAACTGGCGCGCCGCGGCATCGACCCGATCTACCCGCAGGGTTTCGCCGCGGACGTGAAGGCCAACCGGCTGCCGAAGGTGTCGTGGGTCATCCCGTCGGCCATCACCTGCGAACATCCCGCACTGCCGGCCGCCTTGGGGGCGGTCGGCATCGTCCAACTGCTGGACATCCTCACGTCGAACCCCGCGGTGTGGGAGAAGACGGCAGTGATCATCAGCTACGACGAGAACGGTGGCTTCTTCGATCACGTGACCCCGCCGACCCCGCCGCCCGGTACGCCGGGTGAGTACGTGAGTGTGCCGGACATCCACAAGGTCCAGGCGTCCAAGGGGATTCGTGGTCCGATCGGCCTGGGCTATCGCGTACCGTGCTTTGTCATCTCGCCCTACAGCCGTGGTGGGCTGGTGGCGTCGGAGACCTTCGACCACACCTCCCAGCTGCGATTGATCGAGAAGCGGTTCGGGGTGGACGTCCCGAATCTGACGCCCTGGCGCCGAAGTGTGGTGGGGGACATGTCGTCGACCTTCGACTTCGCTCGGCGGCCCAACGCCGCGCGGCCGAGATTCGGGGACCCGGTTCCCGCGGCGAAGAACTCGCTACTGGTATGCGGGCCGAATGTGGCCACCGGCACGCTCGGTCGGGGTACCCCGTATCCGGTTCCGCCCAACCGGATGCCGCGACAGCAACCAGGGAAGCGCCGGTCGCCGAGCGGTTGATCTGGTCTATTGGGCGGATCGCAATGCGGCCCTGCGCTTCTCGGCTTCGCTGTAGCGACGCTGCTGCACTTCGGTGCGGGGCACCAGTTGGGGAACCGGGTGGGGTTTGCCGTCGTCGTCGGTGGCGACCATCGTGAAGTAGCAGCTGTTGGTGTGGCGTCGGACCCCGGTGTGGATGTTCTCGGTCTCCACCCGGATGCCCACCTCCATCGAGGTACGGCCGGTGTAGTTGATCGACGCGGACAAGATGAGCAGTTCACCGACGCGGATCGGCTCGCGGAAGATCACCCGATCCACCGACAGCGTGACGGCGTAGCGGCGGGAGTAGCGGCTGGCGCAGGCATAGGCGACCTGGTCGAGAAGTTTGAGGAGTGTGCCGCCGTGGACGTTGCCGGTGAAGTTCGCCATGTCGGGCGTCATCAGTAGCGACATCGACAGCGTGACTCGCTCTGCTTCCGTGGACGGGACTTCGATGTCCTCGGCTGTAGCGTCCATGGGTTGGTGCCTCTCGGTCGGCGATCAGTGCGCAACGTCAATCACAGCACTCGCAGCCGCCGGGCGCACAGCAACCAGCGTCATCGTCGTCACTGTTGTCATCATCGTCGGTGAGCGCACGTGTCGGCGCGCAGCACGCGTCTCCCTTCCACGCGTTGACGCCTTCGCGGATCGCGATCGCGGCGATCACCAGAGCCGCGAGGGGGTCGGCCCACGACCAGCCCCACAACCAATTGACCAGCAACCCGACCAGCAGCACAGCCGACAGATACGTGCACAGCAGAGTCTGCTTCGAATCGGCCACCGCGGTCAGCGATCCGAGTTCGCGGCCGGCCCGTCGTTGCGCCCCCGACAGCACCGGCATGATCACCAAACTCGCGCAAGCGAGCGCGATCCCGACGATCGAGTGTCGCGCTTCCTCGCCGATGCCGAGCAGCGATCGCAGCGATTCGACGCTGACGTAGGCGGCCAATGCGAAGAACGAGAAGGCGATGATGCGCAACGCGACCCGTTCGCGTGCCTCTGGGTCGCGCCCGGCGAACTGCCAGGCGACTGCGGCCGCCGAGGACACCTCGATCACCGAGTCCAAGCCGAATCCGATGAGCGCCGTCGAGGACACGCGTGCACCTTCGGTGAGTGCGATCGTCGCCTCGAGGACGTTGTAGGTGATGGTGGCGGCGACGAAGAGCTGAATTCGGCGTTGCAGAAGCTTCTTTCGCGCCGCGTCGGGCTTGGTTGCGACGGTCGGGGCCAGGGGTTCGAGGTCCATCAGCAACAACACTTCTCGTCGGCGTCGGGACAGCAGGTGGGGTCGACGGCGAGTACGAGGCCGAGCAGGTCGCCGAGCGCCTGGCCGATCCGCGGATCGGCGAGTTCGTAGCGGGTTCGTCGGCCTTCCGGAATCGCGACCACCAGACCGCACCCACGCAGGCAGGCAAGGTGATTCGACAGGGTCTGGCGTGAGACCCCGATCGCGTCGGCGAGGTCGGCGGGATATCCGGGAGCGGTACGAAGACGGAGCAACACCTGGGCCCGGGTTTCGTCGGACAGTGCGTACCCGAAGCGGGCCAGTGCGGCGGTGTGGACGAGCGCGTGGGTCTCCATGGAGATAACGATACATCGTTTTCTGTATTCAGAAAACGATGAATAAAGCGGGAATGCCCGCGGCAACTGAGGTGGCGGACCGTGGTGCGTCGCGTCGACGAACGTCGCACCGTCCGGTGTGACAAGCTCCGAGAATGACAACGACGGCCGTGCTCGCCGAAGCCTCCGCCGAAACCGCGACCATCGAATCGTTGTTCTGGATCAGCCTGGTCGCCGTCTTCACGCCGATCATTGCCCGGGCCGCGCGCGGGTACGTACCCGACGCGGTGCTGTTGTTGCTGGCTGGCATGGTGATCGGACCGAATCTGCTGGGCTGGGCGTCGGTCGACGGGCTCACGGTGCTCAACGAACTCGGGTTGGGCATGCTGTTTCTGCTGGCAGGTTTCGAACTGGACCCGAAGTTGCTCGGTGGGCGTCCTGGTCGCGTTGCGCGAGTGACCTGGTTGGTGAGTCTCGGCTTCGCGGTCGGCTTTGTCGCGCTCGTCGTGCCGGACGCGGGTTTCACCACGTTCGTGGCGGTGGGCATCGCCATGACGTCCACCGCACTCGGCACCCTGCTGCCCATCATCAAGCAGCTCGGGCTGCTCGACAAACCACTGGGGCGCGCGGTCATGGCCAACGGGGCGGTCGGCGAGTTGGGGCCCATTCTGGCGATGTCTCTTCTGCTGACGAGCCGCAATGTCGGTGCTGCCGTGGTGGTCCTGATTCTGTTCGCCGTCGCCGCGCTGGTGATCGCGTACGTTCCGGCGCATGTGATTCGACGGGTGCCGTTCCTGGGTGAATCTCTGCGAGTGATGAGTTCGGGTACGATTCAGCTTCCGATCCGGGTGGTCCTGTTGCTGCTCGTCGGATTGATGACGGTAGCCGCGGTCTTCGACCTCGACGTGGTGCTCGGAGCCTTCGCCGCCGGCATGATTCTGCGTCGGCTGCTCGGTGACTCACGAGCCGCTTTGGAGGGGTCCCTCGACGTGATCGGGTTCGGCGTGTTCATCCCGATCTTCTTCGTCATCTCCGGCATGGCGATCGACATCCATGCTGTGCTGTCGGCGCCCGGGACGTGGGCCGGATTCGTCCTCGCCATCGCCGTGGCGCGTGGGCTTCCGGTGTGGTTCAGCGAGCGATTCGTCATCCACGGCGCCAACCTTCCGTCGGTACGCGAGCGTGCACAGTTGGCGCTCTATGCGGCAACCGGACTGCCGATCATCGTTGCGGTCACGCAGGTCGCGGTGGGCGCAGACTTGCTGAGCACCGAACTGGCGTCGGCGATGGTCGCGGCCGGCGCCACCACCGTGCTCGTCTTCCCGCTGATTGCCCGACTGGTCGGTGACGGCGCACCGCGGACGGACTGAACACTCATCGCGGTTGAGAGTGCGGCTCGGTACGGATGACACCGCTGACGGCCTTCGGCTGGATAATCCAACCGACGACTCGCCCTGGTGTCACCCATGCGGCCTGCTCACCACCACACTCTCCGAGTCGGCGACCCACCCGCCGACGTCGTCGGCGATCGTGGAGGCGGGAAGAGTGCGGCCTCATCGCAGAAACCGCATTGGTCGCCAGAAACCGCTGATGTGGCCAGAAACCGCTGGTGCACCTCGGGTTTCTGACCAGACACGCGGTTTCTGAAACCACGACTCGCCGACGACGCGCGTGGGAGGTCGGCGAAGCCGCCGTCGCGGTCAACCCTCACCGAGGTCCACCTCGAGCGCAGACCTCGGACTCCGAACATCGTCGTCGAGCACAGAAAGCGCTCTTTGCCGCCAAGAAACTAGGGGAAGAACACTCGTCCCCTACTCTTGGAGTCCTCCCCTAGGAATTTCTAGGGGACGACTGTGAACCCCGGGGAAGAAGATCTTCCCCTATTTTCAGGGACAGAGCACTGCGGCGTTTGCCCAGGTCAGAGCGTCGGTCACCCAACTCTTCGGATCAGCGACCCACCGTCGGCGTTGCCGACGATCATGGAGGCGGGAAATGTCCGCCGGAGCACACCGACGGGCCGCTTCACGGTTGTAGCAGAAGGTGCTCGATAGGCAACACCTTCTGCTTCGACGTTGGCTCGAGGGTCTCGACATCCGGCGCGCTCGATCACCCAACCGATCGCACTGCAGACGAACCCCGCGGGAACACCCTTCCGCTGGCTAGGTGCGAGCCTCGAAAGCCCCTGGTGAGAAGACATCGTTGTCTCACCACGCCCCTTCGAAGCTCGCACCTCAGCCTGGATCCGTGGAGGTTTTTGGGTGTCGGTGACGTAGAAATGCCCTCTGAGCTGGGATGATTAGTGGTGTTGAAACACAAAACATCCCAGCTCAGAAGGCACTTTCAGTGAAAGTATCACACACGTTCTCTGCCGAAGCCGCGGTCTTTGACGACGACAATTTGGTGTCGCACGCCGGGTTGGTGCCGGTGATGGAGTTGGCCGAGTCGATCGGGTTGACGACGGTGCTCGCCGAGCGGGTCGAACTCAAAACCACCCGCGTCGCCTCGGCCGCCGCCAATCTCGACGCGAAATTGATGACCGTGATCGCCGGATTCTGTTGCGGCGCTGACAGTATCGATGATCTGGGGGTGGTGCGTGCTGGTGGGCACGCCCGCGTGTTCGATCGGGTATACGCCCCGGTCACGGTGGGGCAGACGTTGCGCGAGTTCACCGCCGGGCATGCCCGTCAACTCACCGCTGTGTTGACCCGGACCTTGCCGGCGATGTGTGCCCGCGCGAATCTGCTGCCCGATGCCGATGCCCGGGCGTATATCGACATCGATTCGTTGCTGCGCCCAGTCTATGGCTACCAGAAACAAAGCGCCTCCTACGGGCACACCAAGATCGCTGGGCGTGAACTCAAACGCAAAGGCCTCTCCCCGTTGGTTGCGACGCTGTCCACGCCCGGGCATCCACCGGTGATCGCCAACGCTTGGCTACGCGCCGGGAGTGCTGCTTCTGGTGCCGGGGCGGCGCGGATGATCGCGGAAACCCTCACCACCGCACGGGCGTGCGGGGCCAGCGGGGAGATCGTCGTGCGCGGCGACTCGGCCTATGGGGCCGCAGCAGTGATGCGCACCTGCCAACGCCTGGACGCCAGGTTCTCACTGGTCCTGCGAAAGAACACCGCGATCAACCGGGCCATCACCGAGATCGACGAACACGCCTGGACCCCAGTGCATTACCCCGGTGCGGTCACCGACCCCGACACCGGCGAACTGATCTCCGATGCCGAGGTCGCCGAAGCCACCTACACCGTGCGACCGAACTCCCGCCACCCGGTCACCGCCCGTCTGATCGTGCGTCGGGTCAAAGCCCGCCACCCCACCGACACCAACACCCTGGTGTCGGCCTGGCGCTATCACCCGTTCTTCACCAACACCACCGACGACACCGTCACCGCCGACATCAACCACCGCCGCCACGCCATCATCGAGACCGTGTTCGCCGACCTCATCGACGGACCCCTGGCCCATCTGCCCTCTGGCAAGTTCGGCGCCAACGCCGCCTGGCTGGCCCTGACCGCCATCAGCCACAACCTGATGCGCACCCTGGCCGCGCTCACCACCCCCGCCCTGCGCGCCGCGCGGGGCGCTACCCTGCGCCGCACCCTCGTAGCGGTCCCTGCCCGACTGGCCCGACCAGCACGAACAGCGGTCCTGCACCTACCCCGACACTGGCCCTGGCAACACGCCTTCACCACCCTCTGGACCGCCCTACACACCACCTGACCCAGCCACCCCTCCTGCCCACCCACTACCAAGGAATCCCAGTGAAAAGGCTGACACAAGTCAGCGAATACCACACGCCCACAACACAATCCGGCACGAAATCAGCCAGACACGACCCCCGTAAACCCGATCCACGGATCCAGGCTCAGGGAGCGATAGTCAGCCCGCCGCGACCGCCGTACTCGTGTCAACGGCGCGGGCACGCAACCGATCGGTCAACCGCTCGATGACCGCGTCGACGACACCGGTGGCGCCGGGTGTCGCCGGATGCCGAACACGGACGTCGAGGCCGTCCTCGGATCGGGAGAACCAGATCTGCACGTCGTCGGCCGTCGAACAGGCCGAAATATGTTGTGCTCCAGGAAGTCTCGGACCGAGCTTGCGGTAGTCGAGGTAGGAGATCATGAAGATGTCCCCGCTCGGGAGCTGCGGTGCACACCGTTCCAGGACGATCGGCAGAGGCACGCGGGCTAGGTCGATCGCTGCGCGCAACGATGATCTGGCGCCGGCACGATCGCCCGCATCGACGAGGACCGGGGCATTCGTGACCATCCAGCCCGCGGTGTCGTGCCAGCCCGAATCTCGTTGTCCCCGAGTGTGTAGTGGGATCAGAGCGGCCAGACGTGACGGTCCACCGAGGTCGTCGATCACCGACGCCAGGTCCGCCAGTACCGTGGCAAACAGGCCCGCATCGATGGCGCCGGCGTCGTCTGCGGAGAGCACGGTGCGCACCAAGGTCCGCTGCGGAGTGTTCGCGGGGACATCACCGAGGGGCAGCGGAAAGGTGGGTACCCTGCCGCCGGTCTCGGTGAAGAAGTTGCGCCAGCCCGCTAGCCGCTCGATCGTCTCGGTGTCGTCACACCCATCAGGGGTGCGAAAGCGGTCGACGTCGGCGGCGTCGGCGACGCATCGTCCGACGAATCCGGGTGGTGCCGCCGCTTGCGCGGAAGTGTTGGTGCTCAACAGGTGTAGCCGACGCAAGATGATGTCGACGGTGAGGGCATCGGCGTGCGCGTGGTCGAAGGCGCAGAGCAGGGTGCGGCCGACGAGAGCGAAGCAGATTCCCGGACTGACCTGCGGGTGGCAGCGAGAATTGATGAGGGCGACGATGTCGGCGGTGTCGGCCTGGCCGTGAGTCACGAGCCCCGTCCGCAGGTGAGTGGGATCGAGTACGTGCTGGCGCGGCTCGGGCGTCCAGCTGAAGCGCAGGCGCAGAGCTTCCTGCTCGGCCACGACCTGCCGCACCACGTCGGCGATGTGCTGCGGATTCGGCGGTGGGCCCGCACTGTCACCGAGTTCGACGGTGCCCGCGATCCACACCGGATTACTCGTGGCCGCGGCGTGCGCAGCCAAGTGATTGGCCTGGTTGAAGCTGACCGGAGAACCCACGGACGTCGGAGAATCGGTCCAGGTGAGGGTGATCTCGGTGAGCTCGCCCGACAGGTCCACCAGGTCGGCGCCGGTGACCCTCACGCGCCGATCCCCAGGGCGGGTGCCGCGCAGGCACGCGCGCTCATCGGGGAGGTGACCATGGTCGCCAATGTAGCGCGGAGAGTGTCGAAGTACCGGGTGACCGACTCCCGAGCGATCGGATTATCGGGGCATTGTGTCGCAATCCACAAACCGTCGTGGTCGCGGCTGATCCAGAGCGATGCGTTGCGCGTTCGTCCCTCGCCGGTGAACAGCACCGCATCGGCGAGTTCCCGCTGGCCCGGAAACCACCGGAAGTCGAGGTAGGAGACCATCTGCGGGCTGGCCAGCACCGCTGGATCGAGCCGTCGGGCCGCTATCAGGTGACCGAGTGCCGCGTGAGCGGGTGTTCGGGCGAGTCGCCGGGCCCGTGCCAATCCGTTGGCGGCGTCGGCGAGCACGTCGATCACTTCGGCTCCGCGGACGTCGAACGCCACCGGCGCAAAGGTGCAGTACCAGCCCTGCGACGAGGTGTGCTCGGCGCTGCGTGTGCTCAGAACCGTTGCGGTGCAATAGCTGTCCCGACCGCTGAGGTGTCGATCGGTCACCGCGAGCGCAGCGTAGACGGCTGCGGTGAATCCGGTGCCGGCGGCGCTTGCCGCATGCGCGATGGCCTCGGCGTCGTCGGCGTCGGCGAGTTGTGCGCGGCGGATTCGGACCGGTTGGGGTTCTCCGTCGTCGAGTCCGAGATCGAGCGCGAACGCAGGCAACCGCCCACCGGTCGGCCGCAGGGCCTCGACCCACTCGTCGAGTTCCGGTGAGCTGGACCCGACTCGCGTGGCCGCGGCGAATTCGGCTGCCACGTAGTCGATGTGGCTGCCGGCCACCGGTACATCACGCCCGCCGTAGCGGGCCAGGATCTCGGCGAGCCCGATCACCTGAGAACTACCGTCGCCGAAGGCATGGTCGATCCCGAAGTACAGGTCGAACGAGTCGTCGCGGACGATCGCGCCGAAGATGACCCCGGGAAAGGAATCGAACACGGCCTCGCTGCTCAACCTCATGTCGACGTGGCCGGCGATCTCGTGGTCGGCGATGTCGCGGTGGTGGGCACGCAGTGCGATGTCCTGTGCGTCCACGACGTGCCGGGTGATCTCGTTGCCGCTCGTGCGAAATGTGCTGCGCAGCCCGTGGTGATCGCGCAGAAACCCGTTGAGCGCGAGCGTCATACGTGGCTCGTCGAGCGTCCCGGCAACCGTCACCGCGGCGCACGTGTATGCGCGGTGTGTTCGGCCGCTCGCCCGTGTCGCCGCGACGGCGGTGATGTGATCTCGCTGGAGGAACGACGGTCCGACCGGATGTGGCTCTCCGGCCGCCGCGATGGTCGCCGCGGCAACGGTGTGCTCGTCGGCCACCCAGTCGATGACGTGACCGCCGCGTGGGGTCCACTCGCGACGCGCGACGATTCTCACCGGCTCTCGCCCCTGTCGGCCAGCGCCGCGATCTGCTGATGGCTCCCGACGTGCGCATCGAGAACGATCTCCGTGTCACCATCGGCGGCAACCTCTCGCAGGACCGACGAGAATTCGGCGATGAACGCATGTACCGATGCAGCGGCGGTGTCGTTGCCCGGGAAGCGGGCGGCGAGATTGATCCCGTCGGCGGTTCGGTTGATCCACAGGTAGACCTCGTCGTCGCTGTGAACCGGGCTGCGCAGCGCCCGATCGGCGGGTGTCCAGTCGCTCGCGCCGGGCAGTGATCGTCCGTCCACATACGACACGACGAACCGGGCGCGTGGACTGATCTGCAGGAGTTCGGCGATGCGGGCGAAGGAATGACCGACGAGCCTGCGGTGGGCGCGGGTGGCCGTCGCCGTGCCCGCCAGCGCCTCGCTGAAACGCGCAACGGACGTGAGATCGTCTGCGACCGGCATCAGGCCGACGAACCATCCTGCCGCCGTGAACCATTCGGGTGCAGTGCGCGTGTGCATCGGCATCACGTAGCGGGTGACGCGGGTTCCGGACAGGCGCGCCAAAGCGACTGCGACCGCCGTCAGCACGCCTGTCGACCCGGAGCCGCCTGCTGCCTTGCAGGCCGCGCTGAACGCGTCGGCCGATTCCCGCGGCAGAATCCACAGCGAGACACTCGACTGTGCGGCCTGGGCGTGTCCGATCGCCGGCTCGGACCCCAATGGCAGCGGAAAACCTGGGAGCGCAGGTGTGTTCGGCGTCGGATCGGTGTCCTCGCCGACGGTCGGCGGAGACGTGGGGGCGCTGCGCAGGAAGAGCTCCCAGTCCCGGACGGCCGGATGATCGGTGCCCAGGGCGGTGGCGGCCTTGTACTCGTCGACGCTGTGGTCGACGTAGGAACCGCATGGCGGCAGCGCCGGAGTCTCGCCGACGAGGTGCGCACGATAGATCTCGCGAATCTCGGCGATTGCCAGCAGTTGTGTGTAGGCGTCCATGACGGCGTGATCGGCGCCGAAGATCACGGTGAAACGGTCGCCGTCAACCTGCTCCGGACCGGAGCAGACGTGTTCGACGGTGGTGAACACGATGTGGGGCCAGCTGTGCGCGCGGACCCCCGTCGCCAGGAACTCCTCGAGGTGGCGGTATACCTCGAGCGAATCGCGCACCCGTCCGTAGCGTCGCACATCGATGGCGATGGCTTCCGGCTCGAGGTGGCGTCGTGCGGTTTCGGCCGCGTCGGTCGCGACCGTGCTGCGGAAGACCTCGTGACGGGCGATCCAGGTCCGCAAGGTGGCCGCGAAGGCGCGGGGTTCGAGTGGCTGATCGATCGCGAACGCCGTGCCGATCCACGAGACGTCGTCGTCGCGTGTGTGCCGCAGGTGGGCGGCATGATTGGTCGAAAGTGGTCGATCGTCGGACGTCCAGTCGGACGCCCTGGTCGACGGTATCCATTCGGTGATGATCCCCGATGGTGTCGGGTAATCGGCAAGCTCTGTGTACTCCACTGCTGATACCTCGTCGCGCTGATGGTGATGCGGGACAGAGCGGAGCATCTCCGGTCTGCCGTCGGGGAATCTGTTGTGCGAGCGCGGAGTGTGAAGTCCCCCCCAGGACTCATGAGCTCTCCATCATTGGAGACGACAGACCCCCCGCGTCTGCGCCGGCAACGACATATTCGTTGCCGCTCATATGTTTCGGTGGTGTCCACCCCCAACCACTGGACCCCCCGTGCGACGTCATCGACGTCCGATGCTGAGCGTAAGCCTGTCGGCGTCACCGCGCCATGTGGGCTGCGCCACCCTTGAATACCCTGCGTTGTGAGCCAGTGTCGGCTGAAAAGCCATGACGTGCTGGATGTTTCGCCCCGAGCAGGTCGTTTCACATGCAAATGATGTGGCGGGACGCACAGTCGCCACGGGCGTGGCCTTGATCACTCTGTGGCACCGACGATCACTCTGTGGCACCGACGATCGCCGAGCAGGCTCGTTGCGTCGCGATCTCAGCAGGTGTCAGGAGCGCGGTGAGCCGATGTGCAGCCCGTTGTGTCGCTGGATCGAGCAGGCAGTCGAGTTGTGCCTCGCCGAGGCGCGCCAGCGGTGCGCCGGTTCCGGACCCGGCGCGGGCAAGCGCACCCGCCCAGAGCGGCTGATCGGCGCTGAGCCAGCCGATGGCCGATGGAATACCGGCCCGCGCGGTGGCGGCGGTGGTGCCCGCGCCGCCGTGATGGACGGCAGCACGACACCGGGGCAACAGGCGCTCGTGGTCGAGTCCGTGGGTCACCCTCAGCACCGAATCATGTTCGGGCAGAGGGTGTCCGGTGTGGGCGATCACCCGCCGCCCGCGACGGACAAGGGAATCGACGATGCCGCTGACGCGCTCTTCGGCGACCTGCATGCTGCCGAAACCGACGTAGACCGGTGGTTGGCCGTCCTCGGCCCACGCGACGACGCCGTCGGTTCGCGAATCATTCCCGTCGAGGAGGCGGCGGGTCCGCTCGTCGGGCAGCAGAAAGCCGGTGAACGGCCGCTGGGAGCCCCATTCGCGGGACAAGCCCGGGAACAGTGCGGCCTCGTAGACCTGTATCTCCGGACGTCCGTCGGCGCGCAAGCGACCACCTAGTGGGCCGCGTGCGGGCGGAAGTCCGAGTTCGGTGCGTAGGCGCCGGTCGTCGGTGCGGGACGTGAGCCAGTAGAGGCGGTCGACGGTGCTCCACAGTGCACGCCGCACGCAGGTGGGTGGGCGGCGATACGTCGGCGAGACCGTCGAGTTGGGCCGCACCGGACAGTAGTGGAGTGGTACGAACGCGATGCCGCGACTCTCGGCAATGGTCGCCGCGCGTTCCTGGGCGAGCAAACCGGTGACCAGGATGTCGCTCTCGTCGGCGAGGTCACCCATCACCCGCTGCGATGTGTGCGCGCCGTACGCCCCGACCTCACGGAGCGCCTTCAGGCGGGTGCGTGGATTCGGCGATCTCAATTGCTTCTTGATGATCGAACCGGCAAGGAGATCCGCCGTCGAGGGACACAATTCGCGGGTGGGAAGGCCGGTGCGAGTCGCCATGGGCATCAGGTCGTGGGCCACCGCCAACTGCACCGTGTGTCCGTGCCGGGCGAGCTCGGCGGCGACCGCGATCGCGGGCTGCACGTCTCCTCGGCTGCCGTGCAGTGCGAACGACACTCTCATGTGCCCCAGGCGCTTCCGGTCAGCGACCATCGGCCGAGTTCATCGGCGACGACCTTGCTCAGGGCCTGGTCGTCGGCCACTCGATCGGGGTCGAGTGAGGTCACACAGAGCGTGACGAGACCGCCGCTCTCCGATGCCCAGCCGCTGATCCCGCCGGCCATCGACCGCAGCACCTCGAGGTCAGGTGTGGAGGCCACCGACCGCATCGCGACCGGACCCACCGATCCCGTGCCCAACGACGCGAACCGCGGATCGAGTTCACCGAGGTTCGACGCGAGGCACAGCGGTGCCGACACATTTGCTGCCAGCCGGCGGACGGCGCGGTCGCCGAGCGCCTGGGCGACGATGCCGAGTCGGGCGGCCGGACTGGGTCCGTCGACGAGCGTGCGGAAAGCGCTCTTGCATGCCGTTCGGATGGCGCCGAGGTCGCGGTAGCGGTCGTCGTCCACGACGATCGCGGCGGTGACCCCCGTGGTGGCGTTTGCCCTTCGGTCGTTGTCGGTGCGAGTCGACATCGGCAGCGAGAGCCCGATGGCCTCGCCGGGGTGAATCCGACCGGTGCGTTCGAGTGCGCCGACCATGATCGCGACGAAGAGGGAATTGGGTGTACCTCCGGAAGCCGATGCGGCAGAACGGAATGCGTCGGATCTGATGGTGAGGATCGTGGTGGGTGCGGATACCGGCGCGTTCTCGCCGGCGGTGACCGCTGTCGTCGCAGCAGGTGTCTCGGGGTGAGAATCTCTGCGGGGCTGGGTGGTTGGTCGACGGTCGGTGACCATGGCGGCCGCCGCCCTGCCGGCGGTTCCCAACAGCGTTGCCGTGTCGCGCAGGTTGTCACGGAGGCGCGGCGGTGTGTCGGTCGCGTCGAAGGCGATGTCGGCGACGGCCTCGGTGACGGCCGTCATGACGGCACCACCATCGCCGACCACGTGGGACGCGACGAGCGACACGAACACAGCGGAACCGTCGGCGGAGCGGGCGGCGGTCAATCGCCATGACGGTCCGCGGATGGTGTCGAGGGGTGCGTCGACGCAGCGGCGAGCCCAAGATGCCTCCTCGCCGGCGGCAATCGGCCTGTCCGACAGGCTGAATCGCCCGGCCGCGGGTGTGTGCACCCAGCGGTCACGACCAGGCGTCCGGCGGCGGTGCACCAGCCTGCTCAACCGTCCACGGCGCAGACGCGCGGCGATCGCGGCGATCGCGGCGTCGGTCACGTTGCCGTCGAGGCGCCAGACGCACTGGTTGACGACCGGAAGCCGTAGCGCATGCTCCATGCGGACGAACAGATCGTCGTCGGGTGTGAGGCGCTCGGGTGTGAGCCGCTCCGCCGTCCGTGTCCGACTCGTGTCGCTCATCATGGGCCCGTCAGACCCGCCGGAGATACGCGCGGAGGGCAAGCGGTGCCGCGACGGCGATGATGGCCGTCGCGCCGAGCAGCGTCCAGCCGACATGCGCGGTGATCTCTCCGTCGTTGGCGAGCGAACGGAACGACGAGACCAGATGCGATACCGGATTGACGTCGGCGATTGCCTGCAGCCAGCCGGGCATCGTCGAGGTGGGGACAAATGCATTGGACGTGAAGGTGAGGGGCATCAGAATCAGCATCGAGATACCCTGTACCGCACTAGCTTTGGACATGATCACACCCATCAGGGCAAAGATCCAGCTCATCGCGAAAGCGGCGAAGATGACCAGCACAATGCCCGCGGCGGTGCCGACGATGCTGCCCGGCCGGTAGCCCATCACCAGCCCGACCACCAGCGACATCGTGGTCGCGATGACATAGCGCAGGATGTCGGCGGTCAGCGACCCCGCCAACGGTGCCATGCGGGAGATCGGCATCGACACCAGCCGGTCGAAGACTCCGCTGTCAATGTCTTCGCGAAGTTGTACTCCGGTGACCACCGAACTCGTGATCGCCACCGACACAAGGACTCCGGGTACGAGTTCGGGCAGGTAGGCCGACACGTCACCCGCGATCGCCCCGCCGAAGATGTTGGCGAACATGATCGTGAAGACCACCGGGACGATGATCACGTCGAAGAGTTGCTGAGGCGTGTGGCGCATCCGCAGCAGCCCGCGGCGCGCGAGGGTGAGCGTGTCCCGCACGGCCTGGGCCGTCGACACTCGCTCGGCGACGAGTACCGGCCAGTCGCGGCCGCCGTCGGAATCGGGGATCGTTGTCACATCTGGCGCGATCTTCTGGGTGATCATGCGGGCACCTGCTGGTCGGTCATGGCGAAGAACACCTCGTCGAGGGTTGGGCGGCGGACGGCGAGTTCGGCGACCGCGATGCCGGCCTCGTCGAGGGCGACGACGACACGCGCGGAGAGCGCGGGATCAGGCAGAGCGGCGGTGAGACGGCCCGACTCAGGACTGGGAACCACGGCGGTGACGACTCGCCGATGGATGATCGCGGCTGCCTCGGACATCCGAGCCGGCTCGGCGAGCGTGACTTCGAGCGAGCGTTCGCCGACACGATCCTTGAGGACGTCGACGGGCCCTTCCGCGATGACGCGCCCGGCATCCATGACCACCAACGAGTCGGAGAGTTGGTCTGCTTCGTCGAGGTACTGCGTGGTCAGCAGCACCGTGGTGCCATCGTCGACCAGCGCGCGCACCGCCGACCACACCTGTGCACGGGTACCCGGATCGAGGCCGGTCGTCGGTTCGTCGAGGAACAGCAACGCGGGCGGCGTGATCAGCGACGCGGCCAGGTCGATGCGGCGTCGCATGCCACCGGAGAACCCGGATACCGCCCGGTCGGCCGCAGCGGTGAGACCGAAACGTTCGACGAGGTCGGCGGCGCGAGCGCGTGCCGCGCGGCCGCGGATTCCGCGTAACCGGGCGAAGAGTTCCAGGTTCTCCAGCGCGGTCAGGTCCTCGTCCAGCGACGCGTACTGGCCGGTGAGCGAGATCAGCGACCGGATGGCCGGCGCCTGCGTGACCACGTCGCGGCCGAAGATCTTCGCGTGGCCGCCGTCGGGCCGGACGAGGGTGGCCAGCATGCGGACGGTCGTCGTCTTGCCGGCACCGTTGGCGCCGAGCATTCCGCACACCGAGCCGGTGGGTATGGACAGGCTGACGTCCGCCACCGCAGCGACATCGCGGAACGACTTCCGCAACGACTCCGCATGCACGGCCGTCTCCGGCAATCTGACCATCGATGTTCCTTCCCCCGCGAACGTCTGACGTCACCACCATGGCGGAGGGCACTTTCATTTCGGTTTCAACCGTCGGCGGTGCTGCCGATCATGGAGGCGCGAAAGAGTGCCGTCGTCCTACCTCCCGCACTCTTCTGAATATCTGCGAGCAGATCAGCCGATGAGCTGCGCCACCGCGCGTTCCCTCGACATGGAGGGACCGGCGGCCAGGTGCATCACCGGGAAGTCCCGGCGGTAATGGATGGCACGCGCGGCGGCGGCGTACGGATCGTCGTCGCGCAGGCCACGGGCCTTGACGACGGCCGCCGCCGCAGCGCCGAGAGCGGGCAGGTCGGTGAGCGCCGGGTCGAGACGACGCTGTGTCAGGGCGGCCTCGAGGTCATCGGCCGCGAGCCGTGCGTGCGTGGATTGTCCGGCCGCATCGAGCAGGGCGACGGCCACCGCGTGCATGTGGACCGAGTGACCGTCGGCGGGTGGCCCCGCGATGCGCAGGGCGTCGGCGATTGCCGTGACCGCGAGGGCAGGATCGTCGTCGACGAGCAACTGCGCGCGCGTCATATGAGCAGTTGCGATGAACGGTCGCGCGGTGGTTCCGGCAGCACGCAGGCACGAGGCGAGCAGATCCTCGGCTCGACGCGGATCGACGCTCACCGATGCGCCGGCCTGGTAGATGCGCACCCGACACGCATCCTGCGCCAGCCCGATGTCGTCGAAAGTGGTTGCACTGCGCTCGAAATGAACGATGGCGGCCTCGTGGTCCCCAACCTGGCTGCAGATGCGGCCAAGTCTGCTGCGTGCGTTCGCGGCGAACCACGGGTGCATCGCAACGTCGGCTGCCACGGATGCGCGCAGGGCACACCGATGTGCGAACCTCGGTGCGGCAGCGCGTTCGGCCAATTCGGCGCGAACCAGTTCGGCCGCCGCGACCACCCCTGCGTCGGCGCTGCGCGCGGCAGTCGCCAGCGTCCGCGCCACGGTGGCCGGTCGGGCGACGAGCAGATCGCCGATGAGTCCGTCGATTCCACTCAACGGCCGCACCGACATGGCCTCGCGGAGCCGGAGCCGCGCCCGGGCCGCGTCGCGAAACTGGCCCGCAATGGTGAGATGTATTGTTGCACAGAGTAGTCCGGCGACATCGCGATCTGATTCGGCCGGCTGGCGGGCGACGGCGCGGCACAACCGCAGGGTCGCGTCGTGGCCCCCGGTGCGCATCGTCCGCCACGAAACAACAGGCAGCAGTGCTGGATCCTGGCTCGCGCTCCCGTCGAGTAGTGACAGGATGGCGTCCGACGAGTGGTCGAGCCGATCGGCCGCGTCGGCCACCCGGCCGGCGCGCAGGTCGGTCAGGGCGGCGTCGACCTGGGTGCGTGCCCAGCGGTGATGGGCGGCGACGAGGCATTCCTCGAGGTTGGGCTGCTCCCGAGTGCGCTCGCGAACGAAGTCGCGGACCGTGTCGGACAAGCGATAACAAGTATGCTGCGCTCGCCCCTCGGAAACTCCCCGTCGCTGCGCTTGCCCTTCGAAACCTCCCCGTCGCTGCGCTCGCCCCTCGGAGATTCCCCGTCGCTGCGCTCGCCCTTGCTGGTCCTCCGCAACCCGTAAAAGGCTGTGCGCCCGCAGGATCGCCACATTGTCCAGAGTCACCATCGGAAACGCGAGGGCGTCGGCGAGCCGGAACTCTCCCGGGAAGCGGGCGAGGGCGGCGAGTGCCAGACGCGCATCCGAGGCCAACAGTTCCCAACTGGAGGCGAGAACGTTGGTCAGTGAGCTGTGTCGCCCGTCGCCCCGGACGCTCAACACCGAAAGTGTCGATGCAAGACGCTCGTTGAGATCGCCGAGCGTGAGGTGTCGGAGCTGTGCAGCGGCCAATTCGAGTGCGAGGGGCGATCCATCGAGGCGGCGGCACAACTCGTCGACTTCGTGAGCCGCGATGCTGTCCCTGCGTCCCGCCGCACGCACACGGTCTGAGAAGAGTTGTGCGGCATCAGCTTCGGATAGGGGTCCGACGTCGATGACGTGCTGGTCGACGAGGTCGAGCGGTACCCGGGTGGTGGCCAGAATCTGAAGATCATGGCGTCGCGCGAGTACCTCGGTGGCCAGCTCTGAGGCAGAGTCGACGACCTGCTCGCATGCGTCGAGGACGATCACGACCCCGCGTGGTGCGCTCTGTGTCAGGAGTTGCCCGGGGCGTTGCATCGGTCCTGGCGTGCCGCCGGCGAGATCGGGAACTGTGGTCGGCCGTAGGGCGGCGGTCACCGCGGCCGTCACGTCCTCGACGCCGCGCGCCGTGGTCAGGTCCACGTAGATGTGCGGAACAGATTGCGCAGCAATGAATTCCGCAACCAGACGAGTCTTTCCGATACCGCCCTCGCCGAGTACACAGACGACGCCGGAGTCGGCGAGCGCGCGTCGCATGTCTGCCAGGATGTCGACGCGTGCGACAAAGCTGTTGCGGGGCGGCGCGGGCATCTGGGTTGCGAACCCTGGGTCGGCGGCGACGGGCGTCTGTGCGCGCAGAGCAGCCGCATGCGCTGCGACGGCTTCCGGCCCGGGGTCGGCGCCGAGTTCGTCGGCCAGGGCGGCACGCAGCCTCGCGAAGACGGTGAGCGCGCGGTTGGGATTGCCGGCCGCCACATGTGCGCGCATCTCCAACGCGGCGAGTTGCTCGTCGAGCGGCCCGCGCGCCTCACGATGCGCGGCGACCTCAGCGGCGACGCGGTTCGGCTCGGCGACGAGGCGGTGATTCCAGGATCGTTCCCGGAGAACACCGCGGCACCGGTCGGCGCGTATCGTCAGCCGGTCCCGTAGGTCGCCCGGAGGAAGTCCGGTGCCGGGTTGACCGCGCCAGAGGTCGAGGGCCCCGGTGGCATCGGCGTCCGTTCCATCGCGCGCGATGGCCTCGGCCGTGGCGAGGTCGGAGACCGGCGTCCCCTCGGTTCCGATCAAGCGATAACCGCCCGGAGTCGAGTCCACTCGTTCGGACCCGACGAGTGCGCGCAGACGCGAGATGAGCGTGTGCACCGCGCCGGTCGGTTGTTGCGGGGGAGCATCGGGCCATACGTCGGACACGATGGCCTCGATGCCGACGGGGTAGGGATGCGCAAGCACCAGTGAGGTGATCAAGGTGCGCAGACGGCGCGCGGTGACCGGGATGGCGTCGGCGTCGCCGGCGCACACCTCGGTCGGACCGAGCACCCCCACCAGCGCAGTCATCGTCACAGTGGAACACGTCTGATGTGGAGTGGCTCCTGGTCGGGAGCAAGCTCACAACCGCGGCGGAAACCAGTGCACCGCACACAGCGGGTGGCTGTGTGCGGTGCGCGGAGCATTCGGTGACCCGCACGGGTCACCTATGCGTCAGTTCAGAGGTACTGCCCGCAGACCGGCCATGCGCCGGGTCCCTGGGTGGCGAGAACGTTCTCGGCCACGCGGATCTGCTCGGCGCGCGACGCGTTGGACGCGTTGCCCGAGCCGCCGTTGGCCTCCCAGGTGCTCTGAGTGAACTGCAGGCCACCGTAGTAGCCGTTGCCGGTGTTGATGCCCCAGTTGCCACCGCTCTCGCACTGGGCGACGGCGTCCCAGTTGTGGCTGTCGGCCGATGCGGTGCCGGCGATGAGGCCGAACGGGGCTGCGGTGAGCGCGCCGACGACGGCTGCGCGAGCGACGATCTTCGTCATGCTCATGGTCTTCGTTCCTCCTGTCTTCACCCAGGCGGGTGAGCGATATTCGGACCGAGGGCGACCATACGGATTGGTAACGGAAAGGTCACGCCGGGTCGGTGACCTGGGGCGTTTTCATAACGCTGGGATAACGCTGATAGGTTTCCCTGAAACTCCTGCGCATCGCGGCGTGTCGGCACATCGAAGGCCGGACGGAATGTGACGTCTTCGGATGACGAAGGTCACACCGAGAATGTGCGGTGCGTCACGTCAACGGATCGGGACGCACGGTCAGCGACGGTGGACCGTGATGCGACCACCGCGTCGGGGGGCGTAGGCGACGCCACGTGAGTGCCAGGCTTCGGGGCGTTCGGTGGTCGGCTCGAGGGTGAGCTCGCGCAGCACTGTGCGCAGTACGACGTCCATCTCCATCGTGGCGAATGCTGCACCGATGCAGCGTCGGGTGCCACCGCCGAACGGTAGCCAGGCCGCGGGCGGCGTGGTGCCCTCGAATCGGCCGGGATCGAACAGCTCCGGGTGTGCGAACTGCCGGCTGTCGTCGTGCAGCAGCGAGATCGCCACCAGCACGTTGTGACCGCGCGGGATGCGCCACGGGCCGAGGTCGAGCGTCTCGGCGACGACGCTGCGTCCGGCGAAGTCGATCACCGGGCGGCTGCGTTGCACCTCGTGGATCACCGCGTGCCGAAAATCGCTGCCGCCGCGGTCGACCTCGTCGACCAGATCGGTGAGAACCTGCGGATTGCGCGCGACGCGTTCGAAAGCCCATGCCAGGGTTGTCGCGGTGGTTTCGTGGCCGGCGGCCAGCAGCGTGATGAGTTCGTCGGCGATGTCGGAATCGCTCATCGGCGAGCCGTCGTCGTAGCGACTGCTGACCAGCAGTCCGAGGATGTCGTCGCGATCGTCGAGGTCGGGGTCCTGGCGGGCCTGCGTGATGAGCCCACCGACAGCCCGTTGATACTCCTGCCGATGCACACGGAGGCGGTGGTTGGGGTCGACGCGACGCAACGGCCGGGGGAGCGGGGAACTGTCGCGCTGAGAGAACCGGCTGCGACGAGGGGCGGAATGATCCGCCGAAGATCGTCCAAATCCTTTCCCGCAGCGCCGAAAACAGCACGAAGGATGATGTTGAGGGTGATGTGCATCATCGGTTCCAGGGAGCGGAACCGTCGCCGTTGCGGCCAGGTGGCAATCTCGGCGAGCGTCTCCTCTTCGACGATGGACTCGTAGGTCTTGATGCGCTTGCCGTGCAACGGAGGTGTGAGTAACTTGCGGCGGCGGCGATGGTCGGTGCCCTCGAGTGAGAAGACCGAGCCGTCGCCGAGCACCCGTCCCAGGTTGGGGCTGACGTTGTGCACCTTGTCGCCGGCCGTGAACAGTTGCTTCGCGTGCGCCGGATCGGAGATCACCACGCAATCGCCGAAAATGGGCAGGTCGAGGACAAAGGCGTCGCCGAGGCGCCGGTGCCACCATCGCATCATCGCGTGGCGAGAGATGAGGAACCCGAGTCCCTGTGCCGCCCTGGGGAGCGGGACCCGGGGCGGTGCAACAGAATCCGTGGCTGGTGAGATGGTCGCGGTCGGTGACGGTTCGGCGGCCATCGGCTCGACTCCAATCCCACTGTGTCGACGATGCGCCAAGGGCAGCGGCGGGACAGTAGTGGTACGTATTTGTACCAACGACGGTACGCGGGTGTACCGGCTGCGAGCAAGGGCCTACTCTCGATGTATGTCCACCACCGAATCGACGATGCCGCGTTCGATGCGGGTGGCCGGCCTGGATCAAGAGGACTCCACCCGGGCACGGCTGCTGCGGGCGATGCTCACCTGTGTCGGCGAACGTGGTTATCGGGAGACCACGGTTGCCGACGTTGTGCGGGTGGCCCGGACCTCGCGTCGCTCGTTCTATCAGGAGTTCGGCGACAAGCAGGACTGCTTTGTGGAACTGCTACGGGTCACCAACAGCTCGATCGTGGATTACATTGCGGGGCAAGTTGATTCCTCTGCGCCTTGGCAGTCCCAGATTCGGCAGGCGGTGATTGCCTACGCGCGGGCCAATGACCAGCGGCGAGAACTGGCTCTCAGCTGGATACGTGAGCTGCCGGCCCTGGGGGCGTCGGCGCAGGCGATGAAGGCCGAAGCGATGGAAGCCTGGATCACGCTGTTCACCGATTTGACGTCGACCCCGGTCATGCGGAAGGCCGGGGTCACACCCATCTCACGGGAGATCGCAATCGTGATCTGGGGTGGAATCCGTGAATTGACCGCCAACGCGGTCGAAGCCGGGCAACCCATTGCGACGATCGTCGAACCGACGGTTACCGCCTGTGCCGCACTGATCGGGCTCGATAGAGACACGCCCTAGGGCATTTGGGAGACACGCCTTAACAGCAACGTCCCTGAGGAGACGAGTCCTGAGCCGCATATCGGGTGCGCCAGTACTCGCTTTCCGACATGGGTTGCTCGGCGGGATGCCGGCGCCGATGGTGGTCGAGGTAGCGCTGATAGTGACGATCGCCCATCAGGTCGCCGACATATCGGCCGATCGCGTTGATTCGTTCGCGGACGCCGGCAGCGGTCATCCCGAGGCTCCCGACGTGGAGTCTTCGTGGCGACGACGATTCGGTGGGTGCTCTTGTCGGGCCGCGTACTCGGCCCATTCCCGTTCGACGGCCTTCTCCGCGGGCGTCTCGATGAGCCCGCTGGGTCCGAAAATGTGCGACTGGACCGGCTCGTCCTCGGTGGTCGGTAGGCCGCCGGCACGAATGGCCTTGACACACAACAGGGCTCCGGTGACGGCGACGATGAGGACCAGCACGGCGAACACGATCGAGAGTGTGCCCTGGACGAAGGTGTTGCGGATGACGGCATCGATCTCGGCCGGTGTCTTGGCTGTCTTGAAGCTGTCCAGACCCTGGTTCTTCGCGTCGACAAACGCACGATGCTGGGACCAATAGCCGATCGACGGATTGTCGGAGAAGATCTTCTGCCACGAGGCCGTCATCGTGACGATGAGATCCCAGACGAGGGGTACCGCGGGTATCAAAGCCCATTTCAACAGGTTTCGCTTCACGATGACGACCGTCACCACGGTCAGCGCCACCGCCGCGAGAAGTTGGTTGGCGATGCCGAACAGCGGGAACAGTGTGTTGATGCCGCCGAGCGGGTCGGTGACGCCCATCAGCAGGATCGATCCCCAGCCGGCGACCACGAGGGCGGTACACAGCCACGCGCCCGGCCGCCACGACGGATCCTTGAACTTCTTGGCGCCGGGCAGGTTTCCGATGCCGTCGGACAGCATGAAACGGGCCACGCGTGTCCCGGCGTCGACCGTGGTCAGGATGAACAGTGCCTCGAACATGATCGCAAAGTGATACCAGAAGGCGCGCAACGACTCTCCGCCGATCGCCTCCTGCAGGGTATCGGCCATGCCCATGGCCAGGGTCGGGGCGCCACCGGTCTTGGACACGATCGAGGCCTCGCCGACCCCCTGCGCGGCCTGCTCGAAGTGCTCGGCGATGATCGGCTCGCCGGATATGCCGAGGCCGTTGACGTAATCGGCTGCACCCTGCGCGGTGCCGTCGGTCAGGGACTTGGGGGCGTTCATGCCGAAGTAGATGTGCTGATCGAGGATACACGCGGTGATCAGCGCCATGATGGCGACGAAGGATTCGGTGAGCATGCCGCCGTAGCCGATGATGCGCGCCTGTCCTTCCTTGGCGAGCAATTTGGGAGTGGTGCCGGAAGAGATGAGGGAGTGGAATCCGGACAGTGCTCCGCAGGCGATCGTGATGAACAGGAACGGGAAGAGCGCCCCGGAGAATGCCGGACCCTTTCCGTTCCAGGCGAACTCGCTCACCGCCGGTGCCTTCATCACAGGCTGGACGATGATGATGCCGATGGCGAGTAGTGCGATGGTGCCGACCTTCATGAAGGTGGACAGATAGTCGCGCGGGGCGAGCAGCAACCAGACCGGCAAGATGGCCGCGGCCACGCCGTAGATGATGATGCACCAGCTGAGCACCACCGGGGACAGGCTGAACCAGTCGTGGCCCCACGAGGATTCGCCGACGTAGCGACCGGCGACGATGGCCGCCAACAGCAGCACGACGCCGATCACCGAGATCTCCGTGACCCGGCCCGGTCGGAGGAATCTGAGGTAGACGCCCATGAAGAGGGCGATCGGGATGGTCATCGCGATCGAGAAGACGCCCCAAGGACTTTCGGCGAGAGCGTTGACCACCACCAGCGCGAGCACCGCGATGAGGATGATCATGATCACGAAGACCGCGACGATCGCCGCGATGCCGCCGACGGCGCCGAGTTCGTCGCGCGCCATCTGGCCGAGGCTGCGGCCCCGGCGTCGTACCGAGATCGACAGCACCAGGTAGTCCTGCACGCAGCCCGCCAGAACGGCGCCGATGATGATCCAGATGGTTCCCGGCAGGTAGCCCATCTGAGCCGCCAGGACCGGGCCGACGAGCGGACCGGCACCGGCGATCGCGGCAAAATGATGGCCGAACAGGACCCGACGGTCGGTCGGCATGTAGTCCTGGGCGTTGTCGAGGATCTCGGCCGGTGTCGCGTGGTCGTCGCGCGGCTTCACGATCTTCATCTCGATCAGGCGCGCGTAGAAGCGGTAGGCAACGACGTAGGTACACAGCGCGGCCACCACGAACCACACGGCGTTGACCGATTCACCGCGGACGAAGGCGACGATCGCCCAGGCGACGGCGCCGAGCAGTCCGATCACCGCGAAGAGGATCTTCTTCCCCGTCGTCATCGGGCTGCGGTCGATGATCGCGACGGGCGGTTGGTCGGGATCGGTGGTGACGTACTCGATGTCGGGGTGGTCCGGACGTTGTGCGGTGGCGGTCATCCGTTGGGCCCTTTCGTCGCTCTTGCGGTCGCGTCGAATGCCACTCCCGTGTGGCCTGCGTCACTCTACTCCCGGGGCTGGACGGGTCACGGCGGAGTTGACATTGCGCCTGATCGACGCAGTTCAGGATGGTGAGTTCGCCAGGAGCAGAGCGAAGATGGCGTCTCGAAGGGCGGGTTGCTCGGCGTCTGCGTACAACTCGACCAAGGCGGTCTCGGCGACCATGGCGACGGTCAGCGTGGCGATCGCACCCGGGTCGTCCCAGCCGAGGAGGCCGACGTCGGTGCGCATCTTCTCGGTCGCCGCCGCATTGCGTGCGGTCACCTCGTCGAGGAGGTCGGTGTCGGTGCGGGACTGGGCCAGGAACGCCTTGGTGGCGCGGGTGCGTCGGCAAGCGTCGAGGTACGCGATGATCCCGGCGCGCAGGCGCCCTTCGCCTGGTTGGCGACCGTCGATCGCGAGGGAAACAGCCGCGTCGATCGCGTCGTGATACTCGCGGTGCAGGGCGATCACATAGCTTCGACGATCGGGAAAGTGGTGGTAGAAGCTGCCTTTCGCCATGCCGGCAGCATCGACGACGGCATTCACGCTAAGGCCCTTGAGTCCGCGTTCGGTCGCGACCTCGGCTCCCGCACGCAGGAGCGCGCTACGACCCGGTTCGGCCGGACGGGGCAACGGTCACCTCCTGCAGAGAACACGACGTGTGATCGTCGGACAGACTCATCGTAGTCGGCGAGGCGACCGGCCGAGCGCGTGCTAGATTATGACCGACCGGTCGGTCATCGTGGCGGAGGGGAGTCAACTCGTGAAGATCATGCGTCGTGTCGCGGTCGGTGTGCTGGTCGGCGCATTGGCGTTGCTGGGAGTGCCGACCAGTCCGGACCCGGCGTCGGCAGCGCCGTCGCACAGCTACCTCGGTGGACTTGCCGCAGCCCTGGCCCGGCCGAACAGTTCACCGCCCGGCGCCAACGACTGGCGATGCCGGCCCGACGCCGGGCACCCTGAACCCGTCGTCTTGTTGCACGGTTTGAGCAACGACACCGTCACCTGGGACACGATGGCGCCGGTGCTCGCCGCGGCGGGGTACTGCGTGTTCTCCACGACCTACGGCCGAGACTGGCTCGGCCCGGTCGGGGCCGTCACCACGGTTCAGGAGAGTGCACGTCAGATCGCCGCGTTCATCGATCGGGTGCGCTTGGCGACCGGTGCACGCCAGGTCGACCTCGTCGGACACTCGATGGGTGGGGCGATACCGTTCTACTACCTCAATCACCTCGGCGGCGTGCCACGCGTGAATGACTATGTGGCGCTTGGTGCGCCGCTGCACGGGTCGGACGTGAGCGGTGTGCAGACCGCCCTCGCGGCCGCGCTCGAGATACCCGACGTCGGGCCGCGCCTTGCGCGGCAGTGCGGGGGACCCTGTCAGCTCACGCCCGGATCGGGGTTCCTGCGGACCCTCAACCCGGACCCGCGAATCGCGCCGGACATCGATTTCACCATGATCGTCACGCGGTACGACGAGGTAGCGACCCCGTATCGCACCGGAATGCTGCGCGGTCGCAATGTCCGCAACGTGGTGCTGCAGGACGTCTGCCCGACCGATTTCACCGAGCACTATGAGATGACCGCCGATCCGGTCGCGGTCCGCATCGTGCTTGAGGCGCTCGGCGCGCGCACAGCAGACCGCGGATGCACCACGGTTCTGCCGTTCCTCGGCCCGCTGCCGCGCTGACACCTGATCGACCGGACAGTCCGACGGTGAATCCCGATCCCCCCGCCCGATGATCCGGCACAGTGAGGGGACGGACGAGGAGGCCACCATGGGTGAGGATTCGCAGACCACGTCAGCAACGGTCGACGCTGCGGTACGGGCCGAGGTCGACGGAGCACTGGGAGTGATCACGTTGGCCAGTGCGCGGCGCCGTAATCCTCTGTCGTCGGAGGTGATGCGCGAGGTCACCGAATCGCTGCGCGTGTTCGACGGCGACCCGGCGGTGCGGGTGGTTGTCATCCGAGCGCTCGGGCCCGCGTTCTCCGCCGGGCACGATCTCACCGAACTCGTCGGACGCAGTCTCGAGGAGGAACGGGCGATCTTCGACTGCTGCGTCGAGATGATGACAACCATCCATCGCATTCGGCAGCCAGTGATCGCCGAGGTTGCCGGCATGGCGTTCGCGGCCGGATGTCAGCTCGTCGCGACCTGCGATCTCGCCGTCGCCGGCCGCAGTGCTCGATTCAGTACGCCGGGAGTGAAGATCGGATTGTTCTGTTCGACCCCGATGGTGGCGCTGACCCGCGCCGTCGGGCGCAAACGTGCGATGCACATGCTGCTGACCGGCGACCTGATCGACGCGGACACCGCCGCCGACTGGGGACTGGTCGGCTCCGTCGTCGACGACGATGTTCTGGCTGGTTCGGTGCGTGAGCTGGCGACCCGCATCGCGGCGTCGAGCGCGTCGACGGTGGCCATCGGCAAACAGGCGTTCTATCGCCAGATCGAGATCGCCGAGGACGACGCGTACGAACTGATGTCGGCGACGATGGCCGAGAACGCGATGACATGCGATGCGCAGGAAGGTATCTCGGCCTTCCTGGGCAAGCGCGACCCGGTCTGGAAGGATTGCTGATTTCCGCAGCCACGCCACGTAGGACCGTCACATACCCCCAGGTCAGAGCGGTGGTCACCGAGTTCTTCGAGTCCACGCGGCCGGCACCCGCGACAACCGAAGCCGAATTGGAGAACGCGAGTGCTGCAGCACTCGCGTTCTCCAACTCAACTCGAGTTCTCGCAGGACCACGCGGGACGCAGAGTGTCAGGTGCGACTCCTCGGCAGGCTGCATTTACCCAGGTCAGAGCGCTGACCACCGAACTTCTTGGGTCAGTGGCTCTCCCGCAGATGCGCCAGACGCGCACGTGCGCGTTCAGCGAACGGGCGAGCACCGGTGTCGTCGGCAAGATGGGCGGCGGCTTCGAGATCGTCTGCGGCGCTGTCATTTCCGACGATCGCCCCGAGGCTCCCGCGATACAGGGAGGCCGGTCCGACGCACACGACGCCGGGCCACTGCACGATCAGGCCGTCGTTCCAGTCTTCGACGAACGGCGCGATCCGTGCCGCTATCCGCCGTGTCCGGTCGAGGTCTTCGCCGGTGCGCCAAGCCATGTACAGCGCGTCCACCAGGAGTGGCACGCGGACGACGACTCGCGGACCCGACCAACTTGCCGCATCCGCGGTGATCTCGGTCGCCACGGCGAGCGCGCGGTCGACGTCTCCGGCCTCCGCGGACCCGAGGGCGATGACGAGTGCGAAATCGTCGTCGACGCTCTCGGTGAGATCGTCGAATCGGGGCAGCATCTCGTGCAGCCTGCCGCGCAGCCACAAGGCGATCGACTCGCTGGTCGCGATGGAGGCCTCCGACAGCAGCTTGGCCTGGTCGCCCAGTGACTCAACGGATTCCGCATATTCGGTGGTGAGTTCGGAGCTTTGCTCGAAGTTCCCGCGCAGCAGGGCCAGCATCACCCGCCACCACAACTGCATGGTGGCGAGGTCGGTGTCGGGATGTGTGGCGATGACCCGGCTGACCTCGGTCGAGATTCGCCGGGCCATGCGAACATCGGCGGATTCCAGGGCGCACACGCGCTGCAGGTGCAGGGCCGTCGCTCTCCGGTGCACGTCGCCACCCGACGTCCGATACAACTCGTCGGCGATCTTGGCGCGGTCGGCTCGGTCGGCCGGAGTCCATCGACACAGGAACTCGGCCAGCAGCACGTCGTGCGCCGCCGACGATCCGGGCTCGCAGAGTTCTGCGGCAACTGCAAGGTGATCGCGCGCACCGGGCAGGCCGAGAACAGTCCGGCGGGCGGCCTCGCCCGCCTGCAGTCTCACGACGGTATCCGCGTCCAGGACATCGTCGTGACCGAGTGCCTCGGCGACCAGCGCCGGATTGCCCGAATGCATCATGCCGTACCCCGACCAATAGCCTGCGACCCCCCGGGGTGCCGCCAGCAACGCGGTCTCGGCGAGTGCGGGCCAGTCGCTGTCGATGCGACTGATCGTGGCGGCCTCTTCGAAAAAGCTCATGGCGGAATCGAAGTCGCCCAGCGCGATCGCCGATGATCCACCGAGTCGCAATGTTTCGACACGCGAGTGAGCGGTTCCCGGTTGGTCGCGGTCCGTGTCGAGAAGGGTGAGTGTTCGGCGGACCAGTTCGACGGCCTGGTGGTCGGCTCCCGAGCGGTGGGCGGCCCGCGCGGCTTCGACACCCGCTTCGACAGCGCGTGCGCGGGTCTGCGGATCATCCGCACCGGCGGCGAGATGTGTTGCAATCGAGGACAACTCGTGCGGGCGTCGAGCCAGCAGTGCGGCGGCAAGTCGTCGGTGGGTGCGCGCGAGATCGCCCGGTGAACAGTGGGAGACGACGGCCTCGGTGATCCGGCTGTGCGAAAGCGACAGTGCGGTATCGGGTTCGGTGCCCGCGAACCGTGCGTCGATCAGCGCGGCGCGGATCGGTGAGCCTGCGGCGTAACCCATGTCGCCCAGGATGTCATTGTCAAGGGCGCCGCCAGATACTGCGAGCAGCGTCGCCAGTGCGAGGGCCGCGGGATCGAGGTCGTCGAGCCGACGTCCGATCGCGTCGGGGATCAGGCGTGCCTCGCCGGAAGCCGATCCGGTGGCCATGGCATCGCACAGTGTCAGTGCGACAAGGGGATTGCCGAGGCTCTGCTCGACCAGCGGGCCGGGGGCGAGAGTGAGTCCGGTCTCGGAGAGCCGATGTGTCACGAGTTGGGTGAGGTCGGTGTCGTCGAGTGGGCCCAGCGCGATGTCCGACAGATCACCGTGTTTGGCGAGGGCATCGGCGATGAGCCGTGCGGCCGGGTTCGTCTTGTCGCGGGAGGTTGCCACGACGGTGACGGGCATCAATCGCATGCCGGCGAGCACCCGGCCGAGTGCCTGAGCCGAGTCGAGATCCATCCATTGCAGGTCGTCGATGCTCAGGACGACTCGACCGTGCGCGCAGAGGCGAGACCGGATGGCGTCGTCAGTCGCCGACACCAGGTCGGTTGCCGTGACGTCCACATTCTTTGCTGACGGGAAGACGCCGAACAGGTCGGTGAGTCCGCGCAGTGGCTCATCGGTGGCCGGGCGTCCGACGGTGCGGAGCACGGGCAGATCGGCCATGTCGAGTGCGGCGTCGACCAGCGACGACTTGCCGATTCCGGACGGGCCGGTGACCACGGCACCGGCGAGTCGCCCGGAGCCTCGTCGCAGCACCGCCCTCAGCACCTTGAGCTCGTTGTCGCGACCACGAATCATGGTGGTGCGCTGCTCCACCGGTTCCGGCACCTGGACAGGGCGGGTGACAACCGACGCCGGATCGAGCAACTCGGCTTCGACCGCGAGCGTGCGTGGATCGGGATCGAGCCCGAGATCGTCCGCGAGTCGGCCACGCAGGTCCCGGATCACCGCGAGACCGTCGGCGGGGCGTCCGATGTGCGCAAGCGCGGTCGCGAGGACACGCACCGCACCCTCGCGATAGGGCTGGTGGCGGAGGAGATCGCTGAGCAGCGTGACGGCTCGACGATGCTCACCCGTGGTCAGGAGGGTTTCTGCGGCACTCTCGGTCAGGTCGGCACGCATCTGTTCCAGACGGGTGATCTCCGGTGCCATCTCGGCGATGTCGGCGACCTCGCCCAGCGGCGGACCGCGCCAGAGATCGAGTGCACGACACAGTGTCTCGGCTGCGGCAGCCGGATCGGTGCGGGCCAGGCGCAGACCGTCGGTGCTCAGACGTTCCAGCACGTCGAGGTCGGTCCCGGACCCGTCACAGCGCAAGACGTAACCGGTTGTCACGGTGTCGATCCGGACCCCGTCGACAGCGGCGAGTGCTTTGCGTAGACGGGAGATGTAGCCCTGCAGGGTGACCGCAACGGAGCGTGGCGGGCTGCCGCGCCAGAGGAGTTCGGCGAGATGGTCGGCGGAGCGGGGCACCCGTTCGGCGGTGAGGATGACCAGGAGTTCGACCAGCTTGCGCGGCCCGACATCGACGCTCTCACCGTCGGCCGCGGTCACCGTGAGCGGTCCGAGCACTCGGATCGGAATGGGCTCGACCTGCACAGACAGTGAATCTACCGGGTGCTCCAGCGACGCACCAGGCGAATACCAGGGCCGGCTCGGAAGGTGTTGGCATGACAACATCACTGCATCCCCAGCATCCCACCACCCCCGACACCGTGTCCGGCCCACACGGCCGCAGTTCCGACACCCACGCGCCGGGCCCGCGCGTCGGCCGTCCCGATTGGCCGGTCATCCGGCGCCTCAGCGCTGTCTCGTTGATCCTCGGCGGCGCGCTGTGCGTGGCGGGCGGCACTCTGCATCCGATCGTCGACGGCAAGGGTCATTCGGTCGAGGCACTGCAAGGCGCGACGGCGCCATGGGCACAGATACTGCTCGCCGTCGGCACCATTCTTGTGCTGCTCGGCCTGCCCGGCATGTACGTGTGGCTACGCCCCCGGATCGGCATCGCCGGCTTCGTCGGGATCGTGCTCTACTTCGTGGGCAATGTCGTCACGTCGACGGCGCACCTGGCCGTCGAGATCTTCGTGGCCTACCCGTTTGCCAACGACCCGACGACCGCGCACCTCATCGCCGACGACGACTCGATGCTCGGTACGCCGGAATTCATCGGGATCAACGCCTTTGGCGCGGTGGTGATGCTCGTCGGCCTGGCCCTGCTGGGATCGAGCCTCATCCGCAACCGAGCCGTCCCGATCTGGATTGGCGTGCTCATCACGATCGGCATGGTCGGGTTCCTGCTGCCACTGCCGGCCGTCGCCGGGATCTCCGGATTCTTCTGGGAGGCACCCCGCGGAATCGGAGTAGCGGCCATCGGCGTGCTGATGCTCCGCGCAGCTTCGGCAGCCCGAGCCGACCGCACCTGACACCAACGTGAAACGACAAGGGGCGCCACTAGATCCGTGGCGCCCCTTGTCGATGTGGTGTCGTCAGCCGGCAGAGGTGGCAGCGGCGAACCGGGCGATGTGTGCGTCGGCAGTGCCGAATTCGTACTCGATCGCGGTCAGACGCTTGAAGTAGTGACCGATCGCGAGTTCCTCGGTCATACCCATGCCGCCGTGCAGCTGCACCGCGTTCTGACCGATGAACCGTGCCGCGCGGCTGATCGTCGCCTTGGCCGCGGACACCGCCGCTGCACGCTCGGCGGCCGGTGCGTCCAGCGACAGAATCGCGAAGTACTGCGCGGCGACCGACTGTTCGAGTTCCAGGTGCATGTCGACCATGCGGTGCTGCAGCGCCTGGAAGCTGCCGATCGGGACGCCGAACTGCTGGCGCTGCTTGGCATATTCGACGGTGTCGGTGAAGACCTTGCGCATCAGGCCCACGGCCTCGGACACCACCGCAGCGGTCGCCTCGTCCCAGGCACGTTCGAGCAGATCGATGGCACCCTCGGCGATCAGGGCGTCGGCAGGCAGGCGGACGTCGGTGAACACGAGGTCGGCGGCGAGCCGATCGTCGATGGTGCGCACCGGGTGTGACGTGATACCTGCCAGCGCGCCGTCGCCGAGTTCGACGAGGAACAGCGAGACGCCGGCCGGGTCGTCGGGTTCGCCCGCGGTGCGGGCACTGACGATCAGATAGTCGGCCAGCGGAGCCGAGGTGACGACGGCCTTGGCACCGTTCAGAACCCATTCGTCACCGTCGCGTTCGGCGCTGGTGGCGATACGGGACAGGTTGCCACCGGACGAATCCTCCAGCGCGGCAAGTGCACTCACGGCTTCGCCGGATGCGATCCGTTCGGCGGCGGCCAGCGCCGGTGCGGCTGTCGTTGCGTGCAGCAGGCGTGCGCCGAGCACCACCGAGTCGACGAACGGTTCGACGACGAGCGCGTGGCCGAGGGCCTCGGTCACCACCATCAGTTCCTCGGGCCCGCCGTCGTCGCCGCCCACCGCTTCGGGTAAGCAGGCGCCCACGACGCCGAGTTCTTCGACGAGTGCTCGCCAGATCTCTGGCTGCCAGCCGGCGCCGACCTTGACCGCTTCGCGGCTGGCCTGCAGGTCGTAGCGGGCGTCCAGGAATTTGTTCAGCCCATCGGAGAGAAGTTGTTGCTCCGGGGTCAGTGTGAAATCCATCAGTCTCGTCTTCTCTAGAGTCCCAGTGCGGCCTTGGCCAGGATGTTGCGCTGAATTTCGTTGCTGCCGGCGTAGATCGAGCCGGCGCGGTCGTTGAAGTAGTGCAGCGGGGCCACGGCCTGCCACGGCTCGCCACTGACGTAACCGTCGGTCGGCGGGGTGTACTGGGCGATCGGCCCGCCCGGCTTCGCGGCATGCGGCTGGAACGCGCGCCCGTGCGGGCCGGCGGCCTCCAGGGCGAGGGTGGTGATCTCCTGGCTCAGTTCGGTACCCAGGATCTTGAGCATCGATGCGATCGAGCCGGGGTCCTTGCCCGACGTCATCGCCGCCAGCGCCCGGTACTCGAGGATCTCGAGGATCTTGGCGCGGACCTTCAGATCGGCGAGCTTGTGGGCGAACGCCGGGTACTCCGACAGCGGGCCGCCGTCGGGCGCGACGACACCGGCCGCGTCGGTGCCGATGTTGTCGGCCATGACCTGCAGGGCAGGTGCGGCCGCACCGCCGCCACGCTCGAAGACGAGGAGGTACTTGGCGACGGTCCAGCCGTCGTCGATGGTGCCGAGTACGTTCTTTTTGGGCACCCGCACACCGTCGAAGAACACCTGCGCCTGGACCTGCTCGCCGGAGGCGAACACCAGCGGTTGCACCTCGATGCCGGGATCGTTCATATCGATCAGCACGAAGGTGATGCCCTGCTGCTTACGCTCGAGTCGCGAGGTGCGGACGAGGCAGAAGATCCAGTTGGCCTCCGAGGCGTGAGTGGTCCAGATCTTGCTGCCGGTGACCACCAGGTCGTCGCCGTCACTGACCGCCGCCATCGAGAGCGACGCGAGGTCGGAGCCTGCCTCCGGTTCGGAGTATCCCTGACAGAAGAACACGCTGCCGTCGAGGATGCCGGGCAGGAAGAAATCCTTCTGCTCCTGGGTGCCGAAGGCCATGATGGCGTGCGACACCATGCGAATTCCCATGGGCGACAAGGCGGGAGCGCCGGCCAGGATCGACTCGCGGCTGAAGATGTAGTGCTGGGTCAGCGACCAGTCGCAGCCCCCGTACTCCACCGGCCAGGCCGGGGCGGCCCAGCCGCGTTCGTGCAGGATTGCCTGCCAGGTCATCGATGCTTCGTGATCGGAGTAAACGCTCGTCCGTAATGTGCCTGCGGCGCGCAGGTCGGGGGTCAGCTTCTCGTCGAGAAACGCGCGGACCTCATCGCGAAACGCGGCGTCGGCCGGGGACCAGTTCATGTCCATGAGCGGGCGAAACCTATCTGTAAACGGGTGTGATCAGATTCTGTATCTGAGAATCTACCGAATGACCCAGGACCGGCGAAGTCCTGGGTGTGATCGGCGTCGATCGGGGTCACATCACGATGGTGCCGGTGCTGCCTCGGGTGTGGGGCCGGAATCGTCGGGCCCGTCGGATTTCGCAACCGCGACGGATTCCGCCTCGCCGGGCGAATCACCGTCCGGTGCATCACCGTCGGCATCGGGTTCGGTGTCCTTCTTGCCGCTTGCCGACGAGGAGAGCAGCACGTCGGCCCATTTGGTCGCCGGGTCGATGTCGATGAGCAGCGCCTTCGCCATGAGGGTAAGCGGGACGGCGAGGATGGCGCCGAGTGGTCCGATCACCCACGCCCAGAACATCAGTGACACAAAGGTGAGAGTGGTCGACAGACCGACGGCGTCGCCGACGAATTTCGGTTGGATCACCGACTGGATGATCACGTTGATTGCGCTGTACACCACGATGACCCAGAGCATCTTGTCCCAACCGCCGTCGAGCAGTGCGAGCAGCGCAGGTGGGATGACCCCGATGACGAAACCGATGTTGGGGATGTAGTTGGTGATGAACGAGAGCAGACCCCACAGAACCGGTAACGGGACCGACATCAGGGCGAGCGCACCGGTGTCGAGAACGGCGACGATGAGTCCGAAGACCGTGGTCACCACCAGATAACTCCGGGTTCCCCGCGAGAACGACGAGAACGCGGAGGCGATGTCGGGCCGGGTGCGGTTCAGTTCGGCCATCTTGTCGTCATAGCCGACCGCGTCGGCGGACATGAACAGCAACAGGGCGAGCACCAACACGAGCGCGCTGGTCACGTTGAGGGTGCTGGACAGAAGGTCGCCGACCACCGAGACCACCTTGCTCGAATCGGTGTTGGAGAGCATCTGGTGGACCTTGTCCTGGCTGACCCCGTGATCGGTCAGGAAGCTCTGGAACTGTTTGATCAGGTCGTCGAACTTGGCGCTGTAGGTAGGCAGGATCGTCGCCAGACGCGCCAGCGAGAAGGCCAGCGACGCGAACAGCGTGATGAGGATGCCGTACACCAGCAGCACCGTCACCAGGAACGACGCCCACCGTGGCCAGCCCTTGCGCCGTAACCACACCGGGACCGGCTGTACCGCCACCGTCAGCATCAGCGCGAGGAAGATGGGGCCGACAAGTCCCGACACCGCCTTGATGCCGCCGATCGCGACCACCATGCCGGCGATGGTGAGCAGAACGATCGTGCCGCGCGGCAGCGTCCACGACGGCGGGTCGAGACGTTGGGACTCGGGTGAGCGCGCCGATACCGGTGCCGCGGATGCCGACTTCTCCGACTTGTGCCTCGCCACCATCTGCCTCCATGAGCTCGCCCGTTCCCCGATCGGGGAACCGCCGGGAACAAGTGTTCATCATGGGGGTGGTGCGGCGCATCGCGACACGGGCATTCCATCCGTTTCAGATGAACGGTCGGCTCGAGCCCGCGGACGTCGAAGCCTCTGCCTCCGCTGGCTAGGTGCGAGCCAGCGGCCTAGCCACACCCAGTGTCGAATCGGGTCAGCTGGGTGCTACAGCACACAGACTCTCCAACAGGACACAGAGTGTCGGTAGCACTGCCTTGAGCCAACCGCGGCAGGCTCTATTCCCCCAGTTCAGGAGGCCGAAGGCGGTACTCATCGAGTCAGCGACCCACCCGCCGCCTGCGTCGGCGATCGTGGAAGCGGGAAGAGGGCAGGACCGGCGGCCAGGATCGGGCCCCTGACGGTGGTCCTCCGGGTATATCCCGGAAGCGGACGCTGACGGGCCCGATCTCAGTCACCGGCTGTCGGTCGTCGCGTTCCGCCGAAGGCGACGCCAGGCACGTGCGCCCACAAAAGTAGGGGAAGAAAACTCGTCCCCTACCCTTGGAGTCCTCCCCCAGAAAATTCGCGCGGACGACTACGAACCCCGGGGAAGAAGTTCTTCCCCTAACTTTCGTGGGCACGGCACTATCGTATTTGCCCAGTTCAGCGCTGTGGTCACCGAACTCTTCGGATCAGCGGACCGCCCGCCGCCTGCGTCGGCGATCGCGGGTGCGGGAAGAGCCAAGCCGTCCAGAACGGTCCTCCTGAGGTGCCACCAAGGGAGGATTGCCCTCGGAGACACCTCACGGCGACCGTTTCGGTCGCCAACTCCCGGGGCGACCCGGTCATACCGCGGGGAGCGCACTGCCCACCCCGTCGGATATCTGTACGCCCCAGCCCGACCACGTGCACTGTGCATCTGACTGGGCTCCCAGGTACAGATTTCCTCAGGTCAGGAGGCCGAAGGCAGTGCTCGCGACAAGGTAGACGGCACAGACGATTTCGGGCTTGTCCGACGCGAGCCAGATCACCAGCAGACCGATGAGCTGGACGACCGGCACACCGATCTTCGGATCAGTGACCCGACCACTTCGGCGGCCGCTTCATCACGAAGGCGGTGATGCCTTCGATGGTGTCGCTGCTGCTGATGAGGGTGTCGAGAACGGTGGTGCTCGCACCGACTGCGGCGATCGTGTCGGCGATGGCCGACGTCTCCTCCATGGTCTGAAGCGATGCCCGCACCGACACCGGTGAGCCCGCGAGGATCTCCTCGGCGACGCCGCGCGCGGTTTCGAGTACCTTGCCGCTCGGCGCGATTCGGCTCACCAGGCCGGCCGCGGCCGCCTCGCTCGCCGACAGCCGACGTCCGGTGAGGATCATGTCGCGGGCCAGTGCGGGCCCGACCGCGCGTGGGAGCCGAACCAGTCCACCGGCCGCCGCCGCGAGTCCGACGCGCACCTCGGGCAACCCGAACGTCGCGTCCTCGTCGGCCACGATGATGTGGCAGGCGAGTGCGATCTCGCATCCACCGCCGAGGGCGAAGCCGTTGACCGCCGCGATCACCGGTTTGGGTAGGCTGGGACGGGAGGTGAGACCCGCGAAGCCGTTCTTCGGTACCGAGAACATCGCACCGCTCGCGGTGGCCGCCAGATCGTTGCCCGCGGAAAAAGCCTTGTCGCCCTTGCCGGTCAGGATGGCCACCCAGAGTTCGGGGTCGGCGAAGTAGGCGTCGAACACCGAGTCGAGTTCGGCATTCGCGGCCGGATGCAGCGCGTTGCGTGCCTCAGGCCGGTTGATCGTCACCTCGAGGAGGTGGCCATCACGTCGAATCTCGATGTGCTCGTAGGAATCCCGAAATCCGGGCGTGGTCGGCGGGTGGAGTCGCCGCAGCGACTCGGCGCTTGCGTACACGCGGTTGCCATCCGTCGTCGACCGCACCACCACCGGCATACCGATCGGATCACGCGCATCGAGGATGTCGAGCAACTCGGTGTCGTCGGGATCGGTGTTCGCCACGAACCGCGGGCCGGGCGCATCCGTCGTCTCGTCGTCCAGTCTGCCGATCACGATTGCGGTGCGCCGACCGCCCTTGTGATGGATCACGGTGAAGGTTTCGACCGTCGCGGCACCGTCGGCGTCGTCGCACCGTGCGACACCTGGCGCGGAGTCCAGGCGCTCCTGGATCGCCGTGCTGTCGTCGGTGCGCCACGTGGCCGGAGTGGTGGAGTAGATGCCGACAGCGTGTTTGCTGAGGATGCCGCCGTTGGCGACGACGACGCCGTAGTCGCCCGGTGCGCGCCGCACGCGTCCGACGATCTCGGCGATCGCGTGCATCGAATAGTTGTTGCCCGGGCCGCCGAAGTAGGGGAGTCCGCCGGTGACGGTCAGGCCGCGCGGATCCTCGGCCCGCAGGCCGAAGGCGTCGCAGATGTTGAACACGGCGATCGGAAAGCAGCTGTAGATGTCGAGGTGTGCCGCGTCGTCGAGCGTGATTCCGGCGACGTCGAGAGCGTGATCGAGCGCCGCGGCGGCGGCCGGTGCGACGCTCAGATCGGGCCGCGCCATGAGTGTCTGCTCCCGCAGTTCGGCATGTCCGTGCAAGAACACCCAACGAGCCGGATCGATGCCGGCTGCGCGCGCGGCGGCCACCGACATGACGATGACCGCGGCCGCCTGATTGACCTGGTCGCGGGCGACGAGGAGTCGGGTGAAGGGTTCGGCGACCTTGCGGTTGGACTCGTCGACCGTCACGAGTTCGTCGGCCGTCTGCTCGGTCGGCCGTGCTGCGAACGGGTTGGCCGCGGCCACCCGCGTCATCGGCGCGAACAGAGCGCCCATCTCCTGCGCGTAGGCCTCTCGGTTGAGCCCGGTGCGATGTCGGCGAGCGTTCTCCAGGAGCGCGTACTGATTGACCGGGGCGGTCATTCCGTGGCGTGCCTCGGTGAGGCTGGTCATGCCCCGAATGCCGAAGCCACGGTCCTCGAGTTGCCCACCGACCTGCTCGGTGAAATTCGGACGGTCGGACTCGGGACGTGTCATCAGGTCGCGCACGGTCGACATCACCTCGGAACCGAAGAGCACCGCGCCCGACGAGCGGCCCCCGGCGATCTCTGCCGCCAGTTCGGTGACCAGCGCCTGCGGTGTCTGACCTCCGGTGACCGACTGGATGGCACGCCGGGGATCGATCCCGACGCGTCCGGCCACCGCCCGGGGCATGTTGTCTGGCCGTCCGAGCGGCGACCTGGACAGGGGACTCGAGATCTCGAACGACCGGACGGCGACCACCGTGTCGACGGCCTGCGTGATCGCGACACTGTCGGCGTTGGTGTCGGCGATCGCGACGTTCACCGCACGCGACGCGAGGTCGGCCTCGCCCAGCGCCTCGTAACCGGGGTCCGTCAGCCGCTCGGCAGCCTGCCCGACCCCGACGATGACCGGGGTGTGCGGGTCCAGGGAATCGAGCTCCGGGGACTCGAGGTCGGGGGAGTTGGGGTTGGGGGGATTCGGCGCGGCAGTGATCGCCATGGGTTGCCTTCCTGCGTCGAACGGCGACACCCGGCGACGATGACAGTCGGCATCGGCACAGTGTCGAATGCTGTTCCCTACGTTCTACCTGGTGTCGGGGATCGCGACGACATCCACCCGCCCGTCAGGAGGCCCGGTTGCGATCAGTCCGGTTGCAAACGTGGCTGCGCCTTGGCTGCCGGTAGAAACTGACCGGCGACCTGACAGCAGCCGAAAGGACACCCGGTGACCGCGACCGTCCCCAACTCCGAGCAATCCGTCGACCCGCAAACTCGCGCCGGCCATTCCGACGCGGAACTCGACGCGATCTTTGCGCCGATCTTCGCCCGGATTGCCGACGGCGCGGTGCAGCGCGAGGACGATCGTGCGCTCGCCTACACCGAGGCCGGCTGGCTGCGCGAGGCCAAGTTCGGTGCGCTACGGGTGCCCACGGAGTTCGGCGGGTACGGTGCGTCCGTCCGGCAGCTGTTCCGGCTGCTCATCGACCTGGCGGCGGCGGAATCCAATCTGCCGCAGGCGCTTCGAGTGCACTGGTCCTTTGTCGAGGACCAGCTGCTCGCCGAGGCCGGCGACGAACGCGAGCAGTGGCTGCGGGCCGTGGCCGACGGCAAGCTGGTGGGCAATGCCATCACCGAACCGGGAATCGGCGCGATCGACCGCTACCAGACCGCCCTCACCCCCGACGGTGCGCGCTGGAAGCTCAGCGGCACAAAGTATTACAGCACCGGGAGCCTGTACTCCGACTACATTCTGGTGGCTGCGGACAAGGATGGCGAGCGGGTGTCGGTCCTTGTCGACGCGAATGCCGAGGGCGTGACCCAGCACGACGACTGGGACGGCTTCGGTCAGCGTCTGACGGCAAGTGGCACTACCGAGTTCAATGCCGTTGCAGTGTCCGATGATCGGGTTCTGGGGCCGGGCTACGGTGGGGCGGGTCGCACCTATGCGACGTCGTACCTGCAGCTCGTCCAGCTCGCGGTGCTCGCCGGCATCGCGCAGCGCGCCACCGACGACGTCGCCGAGTGGGTGCGCAACCGCACCAGAACCTTCACCCACGCTCCGGCGGATCTGCCTCGTGAGGATCCGCTCGTCCAGCAGGTGATCGGACGCGCGGCAGGCGCTGCCTACGCGGCCCGCACCCTGGTGCTCGACATCGCCGGCCAACTCGACGTGCTGCTGGACGCGGGCGGCGAGGACACCGCGCTTCTCGATCGGGTGGAGTTCGACGTCGCGCGGGCGCAGAGTGTCGTCATTCCGCTTGTTCTCGACGCGGTGACCCAGCTGTTCGAGGTCGGTGGCGCATCGATCACCTCAGAGCGGCTGCGATTCGACCGGCACTGGCGCAATGCGCGCACCATCTCTGCGCACAACCCGTTGATCTACAAGCTGCAGTCGGTCGGCGACCACGTCCTCAACGGCTCTGACCTCCCGTACGCCTGGAGCGCCGGCAAGCGGTAGCGCAATCGATGCTCGAGGCGTGCTTGCGCAGGTCGAGCCGTGACGTGCGAGCGCAGCGAGCTCGACACGTGTCTAGACCACTCGTGTGACTTATGTGATCTCGACACGGGTCCTCGGCTGGCGCCTCGGTCCCGGCTCGATCAGCGGTGGGGCGGCCGGTTTGATCAGCGGTGGGGGCGGTAGGCGCGCTCAGGTCAGCCACTCCCGCGTGTAGACGTCCTGCCACCGGACGGTCACATTGCGACGAGCGTGCGCGCTGAGCTCGTCTCCGATGGTGTCGGCCAAGACGCCGTCGACCACGTCGCGTACCTCGTCGGACAACGTCGGCAAATCGTCCCCGTAGCGGGCGATCAGTCCGATCCGGACCCCGGTCACCGCGACGCCTTCGCCATCGACCGACGCGAACACCACCAGTCGACCGAGCGCCCGTCGAACACGGATCGCGATGAGCTGCTTGACAACTCGGTCGCTCACCGCGATGGCCGCGTCGTCGGTGGCAAGAGTGCGTGCAGGTCGCAGGGTCCGGCCGAGTCCAGAGGAGATGGACGCGATCAGGCGAGCGATGTCGCTCTGTGGTTCGTCGATCTGACGGCCGGCCTCGACGAGCCAGGCGTCGGTGTCGTCGTTGTCGGCGTCGACATAGATGTCACTGCTCATCGTGTCCTCCCTTCGGATCGTCGGTGTTTGCATGGTTGATCGTGCCGGGCGATCCGCGCGGTGGTTTCCACGGAGCGAGCCGCGTGGACAGGAACTTGCGACTCCTCTGCAAATGCCCCCGGACCGAACCGTTGCTGAGTTGCAGCACCTTGGCAATCTCGGTGGTGCTGAGTCCCTCGACCTCGCGAAGCCACCAGGCCGCGCGGGACGTGGCCGGCAGGTTGGGCAACTCTGCCCGAAGTGCCTCGATCAGAGTCAACCGCTCGACTTCGTCGGCGGGCAGTGGTTCGGTCGCGGCCAGATCGACGAACTGCTCGTCGTCGGTGGGGACTTCGCGTCGGCGTCGACGATGGTCCACCGTCTTGCGGTGCGCGATACCAAACATCCAGGTCCGGAACGAACTGCGAAACTCGAAGTCCGGTAGCCCTTTCCATGCTGCGAGAAGGGTCTCCTGCGCCAGATCCTCGGCCAGTTGTGGATCACTGACCATGCGACGCAGATACCGGAGCAGGCCGGGCGACATCCGCGTCACCAGGATGCCGAACGCCTCGGAATCGCCGACGGACGCTGCGCCGGCAAGTTCGTCGTCGCTCATGTCCGACAGAATCAGCACTTCGGTGTGATCTAGATCACGCGAATTTGGTCGTGCGCTTTTCGTCTTCACTACGACTGACTTTATACAAGCGCAAAACGTCGAACGAAGGGGTTGAGGTGTCCGACCGCTCAGCACACGTCGAGGCAACTGCCACCGATGGCACCGACGAGGGATCCGCCGCCACACCGACCCCATCGGGGGAGAAGGGCGCGGGCAAGGGGCTCGCACTTGCCCGTCGTGACGAGGCCGCTGCCGGTGACCGGGGAAGAACCTCGATCGCCGACACGGTGGTCGCCAAGATCGCTGGCATCGCGACCCGCGAGATCGATGGCGTCCACGATGTCGGTGGCGCCACCGAACGGGTGGTGGGGAAGGTGCGCGATGTGCTCCCAGGAACGTCGGTGAGCACAACGCAGGGCATCAACGTCGAGGTGGGGGAAAGGCAAGCCGCCGTCGATGTCTCGATCGTCGCCGACTACGGCGTCGCCATCCATCGACTCGCCGCCGCGATCCGGCGCAACGTCATCAGTGCCATCGAGCAGATGACGGGCCTGGAGGTCACCGAGGTGAACGTCACCGTCCACGACATCAGTTTCGGTGACGACGACAGTGGTTCGGAAACACCCCGAGTCCAGTGATCACCGACGAGACCGATGCGGCGGCGGGTTCCGCGGCGCAGCGCGTCGCGGACGCGGTGCGCGACGTGCCGGGCGTGACCGGGCTGCACGCCGGGCTCTTCGGTGAGGTCGCCACCTACCTGCCCGGCGGTCGGGTCAGCGGGGTGGCGCTCGGTGACGACTCCGGTGAGGTACACATCGTGGTCGACATCGACCACGACCTTCGGACGGTCGCGGCCGCCGCCCGCGCGGCCGGTGAACAGATCGTCGGATATCCGCTGAACGTCACCGTCGAAGACATCTCCACCCCGGATAACTCCACTCCAGACAACTCCACTCCAGACAACTCCATGGACGATGCGGGCAACAGTCTGTCCGCAGCACCAGAGGCGCGAAGGTGAAAGTCGATGATCAACAACGCAACATTGGGCTTGTTCGCAGGTCTGCTCCTCGCCATTGCCGCCACCACGGGCGGCTTCGGCGGCTTTGTGCTCGCGGTGCTTCTCGGGGCGGTCGGGCTGACGCTGGGACTGCAGCGCGACGGCGTGGTCGATCTCGGAGCGCTCCTGCGGAGCCGCAACCGTGGCTGAATCGGTGACCGTCGAGCGGGGCGTCGACGACGTGAATCCCGCGTCGGATGCCTTGACGGCGCCGGCCGTGGACGATCCCCGTGGCGCACTCGTCATCGCGAACCGGGTGGGCGAGAAGATCGCGGTGCGAGCGGCTCTCGCGGTCGACGGGGTGATCGAATACCAGGGGGTGGTCGGGTCGCTGCTGTCCGGCAGCGGCCCGGGACGGGCGATTGTCGGCGCCGATTACCCGCAGGCGCGGGTCGACGACATGTCGGAGTCGGCGCCTCGGGTGTCGGTGACGGTGGCGCTGAGGTGGCCGTGCGCGATCACCGACGTGTGTGTCGAGGTTCGCGCGCACGTCGCGGACGAGTTGGCCCGGCTCACCGGGATTCGACCGTCGCGCGTGGATGTGACGGTGGCGCAGATCGTCTCGCGAGAGTCTTCCAGCCAGAACAAATCCGGGTTCGTCGACCTTCCGTCGCCACCTGACGACCCCGACGACACCCAGGGGCACGCAGATGACCAGTGACACAGGGGTTTCACCGACCCCGAGCCACCCCAAACCTGCCGTTGCCAAGACGGCAGACATCGGTGCGGGCAAGGTCTTCGTGCCCGCCGCGACACCGGGCGCGGCGATGGTCGGACTGTTCGCCGGAATCGCGCTCATCGGACTCGCGGTGGTTGCGGTCCGAGATCTGCTCGCCTATCTCGGTTGGCTCGACGGCGCGGGGTGGCTGCACAGCGCGGCGCAATGGCTTGCCGACATCGAATGGTGGGAGTGGATGTGGCCGGCCGCGATCGCGCTCGTGGTCGTCGGTCTGTGGATGCTGTGGGTCGCGGTCAAACCGCGTCGGCGTACACACATATCGCTGGTCGGATACGAGGTTCTGTGGACTCGGCGCGGCGATGTCGCGCGTCGGTGCAGCGCGGTGGTCGGTGATCTTCCGGGTGTCGAGAACGCCACGACGGTGGTTGGACGGCGTCGCGCCAAGGTCACGGTCACCACACACGGCAACACTGTCGATCGGGCCGAGATCGCGCGCGTCGTCGACGCAGTGCTCGACGGGGTGGAGCCGCATATGACATCAAAGGTGCGGCTCGTCCGCCGTGGAGGTGAGGACGCATGAATCGCATACCTGCTGTGTGGCATCGCATCACGGTCGGCATCGTCGGCCTGGCTTGCCTGGCGGTCGGGGTCGGTGCGATCTGTTGGCGCACCGGTGTGGAACCGGTTGCCGGATGGATCGAAGAGATCGATCCGGGCGCACCACTCTCGTTCAGCGAGACGAACGCCTGGCCGTGGGTGCTGGTGGCAATCGCAGTGATCGCCGTCGTGTGGGGATGGCGTCTGGTCACCTCGATGATCCGGCCCGGAAAGGTCGACGATCTGATTCTCGACGGCAGCGGCAGCAGCGGAAGCCTTGTCGTCGCGCCCAAACTCATCGCGTCCGCGGTGGCCGACGATCTCGCAAGGCACCCGATGTTCGACACGGTGACGGTTCGTGCGACAGATGACCGGTCGCGCAAGATGATCCGACTGGTCGTCAGCGCACGTCCGACGCGCTCCTACGACGAAATCGCGGGGGTGGTCGGCGACGCCGTCGAGGACATCCGGGCCGCAGTGGACGGGTCGGACCTCCATGTGCAGGCGCTTGTGCATTTGGAGCAGCCGCGGCACTGAGCATCAATGGGATAGCGTGACGCGCATGCAGCGACTGGCATTCGCCGATGCGATGTCGTATTGGATCTCGGCGGCCACCCCGAATGATCAGTTCCTGGTGTATTGCTTTGCCGAGACCGGACTTTCGATGACCGCCCTCGCCGACCAACTGTACGCGCGGGCGTCGCGGATTCCGGACCTCAATCTGTGCATCATGGACCTGCCGGGCACGGTCGACCGTCCGTACTGGATCGCTGCGACGGCCGACCGAACACAGATCCGGGTGCACGAGCAGGTCCGGACGTGGCCCGAATGTCTCGCGCGCCTCGGCGAACTGATCGCCGACCAGGTGACGGCCACGGATGCGCCATGGCGACTGCATCTGTTCGGTCCGCTCGTTGGTGTCCCGCGTTCGGATTCGGCCGGTGTGGTCGTGGTGCTACAGATCGCACACGCGCTCGGCGACGGCCGGGTGACCTCGCAGATCGCTCGACAGTTGCTCGCGTCACCGGCCGATCATGATGCTCGAATGAGCCAGACCGTCGGGTCGTCGGGCGGCGAAGTGCGCAGGATCGGAGCGTCGGTCCTGGGTCTCGCGCGGATACCCATGCAGGTCACCGAAATGTTCTGGCGGGGCATGCACGCCTACCGATTGGCGTCGGACGAGCCATCCGTCATCGGAGGCGGCGGCTTTGTCCCGACCGCACTCAACCGTCCATCCGGCGCGGATCGCAGCATGCGAGTGATCGTGGTCGACCGGGAAAAGCTCACGGGGCCAAGAGACTCAATTGGCGCAGCACCATTGAGCGTCACGGTGGCGGCACTCACCGCGATCTCCGTGGCGTTGCCGGCGTACCTGGGTGAATCCGAGGGCGCTCTCGGCGTCGAACTCACGGTTGGCGGTTCTGGAGATGTGCACGCGCGAAACAATTTTCGGAACGTCGGGATCGACTTGCGTGTCGACGTAGGCGATGTCGCCGAGCGGTCCCGGCTTATTGCCGATGCGGTGGCCGCGGCCAGGCGGGCGAGTATGACTCCGGCGCGTGCCGCGGCGCGCCGAGCGTCGGAATCGACACCGGCAGCGCTGACACATTGGGGCGTCAGGCAATTCGACATCACCAGACCGCCCGCGTCGGTCACCGGAGTCACCGTGGTGTCATCGGTTGATCGTGGCCCCGACGACCTGATCCTCGGACATGGCCGGGTGCTGTTCAGCACCGGATTCCCCGCGCTGTCGCCGGCCCAGGGACTCACGCACGGCGTGCACGGACTCGGTGACGCGGTGGCGATCTCGGTCACCACCTCACCCGAGGTGATGCCCGACGTCGATCGCTACGTCGGGTTGCTCACCGCTGCGATCGGTGCAGTCGGGCGGGGTGCGGTTCGCGACCACCGGTGAGGCAGCATTGTTGTCTCACCAGGGCTTATACCTGCGTTCCTCGCACCAGCCATCGGGACGGGTCGGCGCGCATTTCAGGAGCGCGGGTACCCGTTCCGGTCGCTGGGTGGGCTGTCGCCGTTGCCGGTGCCGCCGGACCCGCCGGGAGTTCCCGAACCCTTTGTGCGGGTGAGGCGTTTGGGCAGGCGGTCGGCGAGGCCGCCGAGCGGCGCGACTGTTTGGTTGAGCAGGTCGACGGTGTCGCCGAGCTCGTGGACGGTTTCCTGCATGGCGAGCAGGGTGGGTGCGAGCTGACCTATCACCTCGGTGAGTTCGGTGATCCGATCCAGCGGGCCGCCGGGTGCGATCGCCCGCTCCACGGCTCCGCCTTCGCCGACGAGCTGGTCGAGCAGGCCGCCGTCGTCGGCGAGCCGGTCGAGAACGCCGCCCGGTGCGGTCACCTTCTCCAGCACACCGTCGGGGGCTGTCAGCTTGTCGACGATCCCACCCTCGGAGGTCAGTCGTTCAAGGATGCCCTCGTTCTCGGTGAACTGATCGACCACACCGCCTTGGCGGGTGAGCCGATCCAGCGGCCCGTCCTTGGCGGTGAGCCGGACCAGGATGCCGCCGTCCTCGGCCATCTGATCCAGCAGCCCCCCGGTTTCGGTCAGCTTCTCGAGCAGGCCATCTTTGGCGGTCAGACGATCGATCACCCCGTTGGGATTGAGTAGACGCTCGAGCGGTCCACCGGTGGCCAGGATTCGTCCGAAGGGACGGTCGGGGCCGAGGAGTTCGGCCAGCTGACTCAACAGCGCAAGCGGCGTCCGAGCACTCCCCAGCTCGTCGCCCTCCATGCCGATCGCTTGGCTGACCTCGTGCTGCACGCTGTTCGCGGTGATGCGGGCGATGGTCACCGCGGATTCGGCTGCGGTGAGCACCACGCCCGTGATCGCGAAACCCAGACGGAACGGCACTTCGACGACTGCACGCCCGGCGTCGGGGGCAGCGCGGACCGGAGTGTTGTCCGGCTGGTTCGGGTTCATGAACCCGACCCTAGTGGCTTGCGATGGTCATCTGCGAGTACTTGGGGTGTCAGCGGTCTGTCGTCAGCTCTCTGTGGTCAACCATCTGCGGCCGCCTTGGCCCGGGCCTTCGCGGCCTTCTTGAAGTCACGGACCTTTTGCAGCGACTCTGGGTCGGTCACATCGGCCACCGACCGATAGCCCTTCTTGCCGTAATCGCCGACGACCTTGGTCCACCCCGGTGGAGCGACGCCGAGCTGCTTGGCCAGCAACGCGGTGAAGATCTTCGCCTTCTGTTCGCCGAATCCAGGCAGTGCGTTGACGCGTGCCAGCAGGTCGGCGCCGGTTTTCGCCTCGGTCCAGATCCGGGACGTGTCGCCGTCGTACTCGTCGACGACGACGCGCGCGAGCGCCTGGACACGTCCGGCCATCGACCGTCCGTAGCGGTGGATTGCCGGCGGGGTGGCGCACAGGTCGGCGAACGCCTCGGGGTCGGCGTCGGCGATCGCGACCGGATCCATGGTGCCGAACCGCTCCCGGATCTTCGCGGGACCAGCGAAGGCTCGTTCCATCGGAAACTGCTGGTCCAGCAACATTCCGGTCAGCAGCGCGAACGGATCGCTCGACAGCAGTTCGTCGGACTTCTCGTCCTGGGCAATCTGCAATTTGGCCATGCTTCGAGTCTGGCAGAACCGCGTGTATCGCGGCAGGGCGCATCGCCGACGCCAACCGGGTCGTCTGCCCCAATTCGCCGTGGATGGCCGATCGCCCTTCTAGACTGACCGCATGATCAACGGGGTGGAGAAGATGCGCGGTGGGCGACGAAAGTCGGCTGTGGCGGTGGTGATCGGGCTTTTCGTCGCCCTGACCTCGACGATCGGGGTCGGTTCGGCGAGTGCGATCCCGGAATACACCGAGCCCAATTTCGTCACGACACTGAAGTGCGGTAGCGCGAACCCCTGGCCGCTGGGCCCGCTGCCGGTGCGCGTCGACGTGTACAACCAGATCCGGTTCCCGGCAGACGGTCTGCCTGGTCCTGCGATCTCGCTCATCGGCTACAGCCTCACCCGTCCGCAAGCGTTGGAGTACACGGCCGTGGTCAAGGTGACCTGGCGAAACCTGCAGTCCGGTCGCACGGGTTCGGTGACGGTGCCCGGCCGCGCACCGTCGGTGCGGTGGCAAGCAGATCTTCACCCCGGTTCGGGTCCGGTGGCGTTCACGATCCACCAGACGATCGGTGCGATGGCCTTTGTTCCGATGGTCAACCCCAAGAAGTCCACCTGCAGCGGTCGCGCCACCGCCTGAGGTTGTGCCGACGCGGAGTCACGTCGCCGAAACGCGCGGCCCCGATCTCCGGTTTGTTCGCACCGCGTATGGGTAGCCTGGGTTTGTTGCGCCCCTCCGGTCGTGGAGAGGCCCGGACTGCGAACGGCGAGGTCGACGCCATGTCTGAATCTCATCAGCGCGAGGTTGCCGAACAGCGCACGGCAAAGGTCATCGGGGTCAGCGTCGCCGCGGCCGTCGGTGGCTTCCTGTTCGGCTTCGACAGTTCCGTCGTCAACGGAGCGGTCGATTCCATCGAGGACACCTTCGGCCTGAACAGCTTCTTCACCGGCTTCGCGGTTGCTGTCGCGTTGCTCGGATGTGCAGTCGGCGCGTGGTTCGCGGGACGGCTTGCCGACGTGTGGGGACGCAAACGTGTAATGCTGCTCGGCGCAGTCCTTTTCGTGATCTCCGCGATCGGTACCTGCTTCACCGTGACGGTGTGGGATCTGCTCCTGTGGCGCGTGATGGGCGGTATCGGTATCGGTATCGCGTCCGTGATCGCGCCCGCTTACATCTCGGAAATCGCGCCCGCGCGTTTCCGCGGAGCCCTGGCATCCATGCAGCAGCTTGCCATCACTCTCGGCATCTTCGCGGCGTTGTTGTCCGACGCCCTGCTGGCCGACGCTGCGGGCTCGGCCTCCAACGAGTTGTGGTTCGGGCTCGAGGCGTGGCGGTGGATGTTCCTCGTCGGCGTGATCCCGGCGCTGGTGTACGGCTTACTGGCACTGACGATTCCGGAGTCGCCGCGCTACCTCGTCGGTCGCAACCGCGACGAGGAGGCCGCGCGGATCCTGCAGGAGGTGACCGGTGAACCGCATCCGCTCGAACGGGTCAAGCAGATCAAACTGACCGTTCGGCGGGAGTCGAAGGCCTCGATCACCGACATCCGCGGCCATTCCTTCGGACTTCACCCACTGGTGTGGATCGGCATCTGGTTGGCCATCTTCCAGCAGTTCGTCGGCATCAACGCGATCTTCTACTATTCGACCACGCTGTGGCAGTCCGTGGGATTCAGCGAAAGCGCATCCTTCCAGACCTCGGTCATCACCGCGATCATCAACGTCGCGATGACCTTTGTGGCGATCCTGTTCGTCGACCGCATCGGACGCAAGAAACTCCTGCTCGCCGGATCGGTGGGCATGTTCGTCGGGCTGCTGATGGCCTGTATCGCGTTCACGCAGGCCACCTACAAGCAATCGGGCAGCGTCGGTGACGTGATGTGCGAGGCCGGCAACACCACCAAAGAGTGTCTGACCCTTGACGATCCGTGGGGCATCGTTGCACTCATCGGAGCCAACCTGTTCGTCGTGTTCTTCGCCGCGACGTGGGGCCCGGTGATGTGGGTGATGCTCGGCGAGATGTTCCCCAACCGCATTCGCGGCGTTGCCCTTGGTGTCTGCACCGCGGTCAACTGGATCGCCAACTTCACCATCTCCATGCTGTTCCCGCCGGCATCGGAGCACCTGGGATTGGGCGTGGTATACGGATTCTTCGCCTTCTGTTCGGCCGCGTCGTTTTTCTTCGTGTTGCGCAGGGTTCAGGAGACCAAGGGGATGGAACTCGAAGAGATGGACGGTGTCGCCGACCGGCTGTCGGCGGCCGTGCCTCGTCCCGCCACCTGATCGGCTAGTCGCGCGAAAGCTTGTCGAGACCGCTCACCAGCAACGCTTGCGCCGCGAAATAGGTTGCCAGAACCCAGACTTCGGCGGCCGTGCGCACGCGCTGATCCGTGATCAGGTGACGACGATTGAGGATCGTCAGATCCGACGCCAGGAACAACCACCCGCCGATACGCATGCGTGGTTGCGGATTCTTGACATCGGCAGCCAACGCCGACATCAACGCCAAGCTTTGACCATAGGGCCCGAGGACGGTCAACAGGCGCGGCCGATGAACTGCCATGACCACCGCCGACTCGGTCAGGATGGCCAGCCGAGGCGCCAGCAGGCGTGCCGTGGGTCGCGCCCCGGCGCGGAGCATCGCCGCGGCATAGCTCAACTGTGCTGCCCCGAAAACGCTTGCGCCCCAGCGCAGATATCGGTCCTTGGCATCCTGGTCGGTCTCGAACTCCTCGAGCAGCATCAGACGGTCGCCCGCCGCCGACGCCGCCACGATCGCGGTGAGCAGCGCGGTGTCCAGGGGTGTGCGGCGTCGATACCCGGCGGCGACATAACCGCCCAGCAGGGCCAGCGGAACAGGTTTCGTCATCGCTGCGGCGCGGCGCGGGCCGGTCGCGCCGTAGAACGTCGCAGCTGCTGCGGCCGTCGCGTAGGAGGCGACTCCCAGTGCGCGCCACCAGCGCGGACCCACCGGACTCATCGCAGCAATCTCGCCACGAACGCTCGGGTGTCGTTCTCGGACAATTGCTTCGACCGGGTTGCGTCGAGAGTCAGATAGGTTCGCGCGGTGACGCGTCGGTCGGCCCGGGCGTCATTCAGATATTTCAGTGTTGTCGGCACTACTACCGACGTGTCCTGCAGTGACTGAGTCATCAGCACCGGCCGCACAAAGCCCTTGGTGGGTAGTGCGAGAGCCTTGGTGAGCAACGCGTTGAGCGCGGTGTTGCGGGCGAGCGGTTTGGTGAACAGCGAACCCATTACGAGGCCGCTGGCCTGCCGGACGAGATCGTTCGCGCACAGGGTGGACGCCTTGCCGAGCCACTGCTTACCGGTGTCGGTGAGATAGGTGTTCAGATCGACGTCGCGGTGGGCGTTGCGGATCGCACTGAGGGTGTAGAGCGTATCGGCCGCGAGACCGGTCGGCATGACTCCCGATCCCGGTCCGAGACTGTCGAGCAGCGAGGAGAATTCGGCCGGGATCGAGGTAGCAGCGGCACCGCGGAAGTCGAGCTTGGATCCCTGCAGGGTAGGTGCCGTGCGGGCCAGATGGATTGCTGCCGAGGCACCTTGGGCCTCGCCGACCACCACCCAGGTGCGGGCGAGCCGATCAGAGATGTCCCGTGCCGCCTTGAGGGCGTCGACGATGTTGCGGGCCGTGGCGTCGAGGTCGTAGTACTGAGGTGTGCCCGGTGTGCCGACGCCTGCGTAATCGGTGCTGACGACGGCGTAGCCACGGCCGAGCCATCGGCGCATCTCGTCGGTGTCGGCCTTGACCGGGCGTGCCGACGGTGCGCAACTGTCGGCGATCCCGCGCGAGCCGTGTGCCCACGCGACGATGGGCCAGCCGCCGCTCGGCGATTTCCCGCCCGGAATCATCAGCACACCGGTGGACAGATGTGGCTTTCCGTCGGCACCCACGCTCCAGTAGGTGAACGCATTGCCGTCGGCCGCACCGCTGACCATCCGGGCACGGGGCAGTTCACGGCTGGCGTAGACGACCCCTGGGGCTTGGCCGGGACCGCGGGCATCGACGGTGTCCGCGGCGGGTTCGGGTTGGGCCGCGGTCACCGGTGTTGTCGTGTCGCCCGGTGTCGTCTGCTCGGGAATCGCGCCCGCGGTGGGCATCGAGCCGGCCAGCGCGACCGCGGTGATCGCGGCGGCGATCAGACCGATCGCGGCAGATCGTCGCCGCCGGCGCTTCGTCATGCCGTCACCACACCGACCGCGGGGAGGAAGAAGCAGGTGTTGTTGCCCACTTGTGCCGTGCCGAAGACTGCGGAGAGGATGGTGCCCTTACCCGTCTTGACCGGCGCCAGGCGCACACCGGACAGCATCCGCACCAGGGCCAGCGTGGCTGGGTCGGTCACCGGGTTCAGGTCGGCGAACCCGCCCTGGAACGTCGTGGTGTTGAACCACGCCACCTGCATCTTGCCGCCGGGACCGGAGTTGGTGGTCGCCGGCACGAAGGCGTAGGCGGTCTCGCCCTCGCCGACCAGGTTGAGCTTCTCGGGGACCTTGACGCCGGGGATCATGCGGATGATGGGTGCCAACGGTTGCAGCGGGTCCTGTTTCAACGGCCACGGTCCGGCGACCGCACCGGCTCCGGCAGTCACCAGGCCGAGTGGGTTGTCGGCGGTGGGTGTGGCGCAGAACGGGGCGACCGACGGGGTGAGAGTCTGGATACCCAGGGCCTTGAGCAGTGCGGTGGGATCCATGTCGGCAACCGGCCGCGCCTGCGCTGCCTGTGTCTTGTCGCCGGTCAGGGACAGGGCACCCGCGCGACTGAGGATGTCCTCGGGTGACAGTTTGCCGACCGCGCCGAGGACGGCCTGTGCGGCCTGCATCGCCATCTGGTCAACGCCTGCGGCCTTGAGCATGCGGACAGCGGACGCGAGTTCACCGTCGAAGGGGATTGCTTCCAGCGACAGCGAGTTGGGCGGGATCAGCGGTTCGGCCGCGGCTGAGGGAACGGTCGCCGTGACCGATGTGCCGACGACTGCTGCGGCGACGGCAGCACCGACGAGACCTGCACGCAGGGGCGTGAACCAACGACGAGAAACCATGACGCTCCTTCAACCGAGCAATCCGCCCCATGTGTCTCGTGGGGCGGATGTGACAGATGTTGTTCAAGTTAAAAGGGTGCACGGGGTTGGTGGATGCTGCAAGTGGCGAAGCCGAGCTGTGACTTCGGCGCGATCGGCGAGTGATGAATGTGGCGTGCTCCTGCTGTTCGGACGCTTGCTGTAGACAACGACACCCCGACCGTGCGGCCGGGGTGTCGCGATGGGGGATACGTCGTGGGTCTGCGACCGGGTCGTCGCAGGCTGGGCGTCAGATGATGGCCAGGCCGATCGTCGGCACGATGCCGCAGGTGTAGATGCGTCCCTTGGTCTTGGTGGTCACATCGCCATAGATGGTGGAGATGATGCGTCCCTTGCCGGTACGGGCGATGGCGGTGAAGGTGCCCGGGCCTTCCTTCACGTTGATCTTCGGATTGCGCTTGAGCTGTGTCTGACCGGTGCGGCCGGTGTCGATGTTGAGCCAGGTCACCCAGAGTTTGCGCGACGTCGGATTGTTGATGGCCGGGCCGGTGCCGAGGCTCGTGTACACATAGCCGGCCTCGCCGCGTCGAGGACCCGGTGCCGGGGCCTTCTGCGGGCCGGCGGTGACGAGTGCTCGGCCGAGCGAGTTACCACCCGGACCCATGCATCCGAAACCGAGTGTCGGATAAAGGAATTCCTGGATCTTGGGCTTGTTCGGGCCCTGGGGGATCTCCGGGTCACCGGGTTTGCGCTCGGCAGCCCGCATCTGGCGGACCACCGCCTGACGACCCGGTTCGCCGAGGAAGTCGATGACAGACTGCCAGATCGCCGACACCTGGGGTGGCAGTCCGGGCGCGGCGGCGAGGGTCTTGGCCTGGCGGAGTAGATCGGCGTTGATTCGACCGTCCGGTCCCGGCGTGGCGACCGAACCGATGATCGCCGGTGCAAAGGCGCCCAAGGAGTCCAAGACTCGCTGATCCACCTTGGGGGCCTGTGGCGTCGGTGCTGCGTGTGCGGCAACGGGCAGGGCCAGCGAGACGGCTGCGGCAACTGCCGCGGTTGCGGTCAGGACACGTGCCGAGGCAAACCGCCCCGGTTGACGTCCACTGAAACGGCGGGATCGCGGGGTCAGTGGCCCGGGGAAACGCACTGGTGGTGTCCTATCGATCGGGGCCTGAGAGCGGGAGTGACGGTCGCAGGCCGAACGTTTCGGGTGCCGCCTCGTGGTCTGCGACGGTGTGCAGAGGGTCGAGGCGGGTCGGTTGTCGCGGGTCATTCTATGCACCAGTTCACCGGCGATGTCCAGGTAGCCCGGTCGTTGTTGCTGTGATTACTGAGGTTATTGATGCAATTGTTACTAAAGTGGCGGTGCGTGGCGGTAGTCGTGCAGGTGGGGCGACAGCTGGTTAGATCGGTAGCAAATCCATCGACCGTGGCGCCGGGAGCGAAGCGAGCGGGCCACATGACGACCGTGGCGCCGGGAGCGAAGCGAGCGGGCCACATGACGACCGTGGCGCCGGGAGCGAAGCGAGCGGGCCACATGACATGTTCACGAGGAGCATGATGAGTGTTCGGCGACGTGGTGGACGGCTTCGCACGTGGTGGCGGCATGGCTTCGCGATGGTCGCGACGGCAGCACTCGCCACGTCGGTGCTGGCCGCGTGTGCCGACGATGCCCAGTCCGGTGCCGAGGTCACGCTGCTGACCCACGACTCCTTCGTGCTGCCGCAGTCGGTCTTCGACGCGTTCCGCCAGCAGACCGGGCTGACCCTCAAGATCATCAAGGCCGGCGATGCCGGGCAACTGGCCTCGACGGTGGCGCTGACGCCGGGAGCGCCGAAGGCCGACGCCGTGTACGGCATCGACAACACCCTCGCATCGCGTCCGATCAAGGCCGGCGCATTCGACGCCTACACGCCACCGGCCGCGGCCGACGGCGCCGCCGAGTATGCGGTGCCCGGTGCCGCCGACCAATTGACCGCCGTCGACCGTGGCGACGTGTGTCTCAACATCGACGACACGTGGTACACCGAGAATCGGGTGGCGCCTCCCGACAGTTTCCGAGATCTCACCGATCCGCGTTACGCGGGTCAGTCGGTGTTGATCGATCCCCGCACGTCGTCGCCCGGCATGGCATTTCTGCTCACCACGATCGGTGTGCTCGGCGGGGGGTGGCAGAACTACTGGAAGACCGTTGTGGCGGGCGGTGCGACGATCGTCGGTGATTGGGAGACCGCCTACAACGGACAGTTCACCGCGGGCACAGAGAACGGCACAAAGCCGATCGTGGTGTCCTACGCGTCGTCGCCGGCCGCAACCCCCGGAACGAAAGCTCTGCTCGACAGTTGCTTCGGCCAGGTTGAGTACGTCGGCATCCTCAAAGGCACCCGCAATCCCGACGGGGCCCGCAAGCTCGTCGACTTCATGTTGAGTCAGACTGTGCAGAAAGAACTTCCGGGATCGATGTATGTGTACCCGGTGCAGAAGGGCACACCGCTGCCCGACGGCTGGGAGCAAAGTGCCCCGGTGCCCGCGTGGCGGGTGAGCCTGCCGCCCGTGTACATCGCCGCCAACCTCGAAAAGTGGCAGGACCAGTGGCGCACCGCCGTCGGGCGGTGATGGCCACCCGTTTCGGTGATGCGCTCGCGCGGCTGGCGCTGCGGCTGATACCAGCTGTCTTCATCGCCGTCCTCTTCGTGTGGCCGGTGCTCGCCCTGGTGCGGCGAGGGATGTCCGACGCGGGTGACGCCGAGGGCGGGATCTCGGGCATTCTCGAGCGCACCCACGCATGGCATCTGCTCGCGGTGACGGTGGGGCAGGCGGCCGCCTCGACCCTGCTTGCGCTCGTGGTCTCGATCCCGATCGTCTGGCTGTACGCGCGCGTGGGTGGCGCCGCTGCGCTCGTGCTCGCCGTCGTGGTCACCGTGCCCTTCGTCTTGCCGACGGTCGTGGTCGGAATCACCTTCCGCGCCTTGCTTTCCGGGCCTTTGGATTTCTTGGGAATCGGCTCGGGACTGGGTGCTGTGCTGATGGCGCATGCATTTCTGAACGTGGCGGTGGTGGTGCGGGTGGTCGGAGCCTCGTGGCGATCGCTCGATCCGCGGGTGGCCGACGTGGCCCGCACGCTGGGTGCGAGCCGCGTGCGTGCCTTCACCTCGGTGGTCCTGCCCCGACTGCTGCCGGCGGTCGCGGGGTCGGCGGGTTTGGTCTTCCTGTTCTGCTCCACCAGTTTCGGCGTGATCATCATCCTGGGTGCGGGTCAGTTGCAGACTCTGGAGACCGAGATCTACAGCCAGGCCATCGGGTACTTCAGGATTCCTGAGGCCGTCGTGCTGTCGATGGTGCAGATCGCGGTGGTGGTCGCGGCCCTGATACTCGCGCGGATGTTCACGAACCCGGCGGGTTCGGGAGCCGGTGGCATTTCCGGCAGATATCGAAACCGGGCCGAGGGCAGGTGGATTCGGGTGGCAACGGTGGGCGCGGCGCTGTGGACCGGGCTGCTGTTGCTCGGCCCCATCGTGGTCCTCGCCATCCGTTCGGTGCGTCCAGAGTCCGGTGGGGCCTGGACCTTCGACGGCTATCGCGCGCTGGGTCGTCCTGTCAACGGGATCACACCGCTGGACACGCTGCGGTATTCGCTCACGACGGCGCTGCTCGCGATGGTGATCGCGTTGGTGGTGGGGGTGCTCGCGGCTCTCGCCTTGCATTCGTCGCGCGGTGCCGTCGGTGCGATCGCGAACGTGATCGCCATGATTCCCCTCGGGATCAGTGCCGTGACATTGGGATTCGGCTATCTCATCGTGCTGGCCACCATGCCGTATGAGATCGCCGCGTCACCCGCTGTCATCCCATGTGTGCAGGCGCTGATCGCGATACCGCTGGTGATCCGGGTGATGGTGCCGGCTCTCGAGTCCATACCGCCACGACTCCGGGACGCCGCGGCGTCGCTGGGCGCCCGGCCGGTACGGGTCTTCGTCGACGTCGACCTGCCGGTCATCGGCAGATCACTGACTGCCGCAGGAGGTTTCGCGTTCGTGATGGCCCTTGGGGAATTCGGGGCGGCATCGTTTCTGCGCCGTGCCGACACCACCACGCTGCCGGTCCTCATCGGATCCGAATTGAGCCGACCGGGTGCCGACAACCTCGCCACCGCGATGGCGGCGTCGATGATCCTGGTGGCGGCCACCACGATCGCGGTGGTCGGAGTGGAAGTGTTCCGGCCGCGCGACGGGGTGCTGATCTAGATGCTCGAAATCACCGACGTCGCCGTGGGTTACGGCTCCGAGATGGTCATCGACGGACTGACCTGGACAGTCGGGGCGCAAGGCGGTGTCCTCACCGCTCTGCTGGGACCGTCCGGATGCGGGAAGTCCACCCTGTTGCGCGCGATCGCCGGTCTGGAACCGTTGGCGCGGGGCGACATTCGCTTCGACGGCGACGACCTCGCCGATGTGGCCGTGCATCGGCGCGATTTCGGTGTCGTGTTCCAGGACGGCCAGTTGTTCGGTGGTCGGACTGTGACGTCGAATGTTGCTTATGGTTTGCGGATGCGGCGCTGGCCACGCGCGCAGATCGGCGAGCGCGTGGCGCAGATGCTGGAGTTGGTGGATCTGCCCGGGTTTGCCGACCGTCGGGTGGGCGAACTGTCCGGCGGTCAGGCGCAGCGGGTTGCCTTGGCGAGGGCTCTGGCTCCGCAGCCACGGTTGCTGTTGCTCGACGAGCCGTTGGCAGCGCTGGATCGGGGGCTGCGAGATCAGCTCGCGGTCGACATCGCGGAGATCGTCCGCGAAGCTGCGACGCCCACCATCGTCGTGACCCACGACCACACCGAGGCGGCGCTGATGGCCGATTCGATCTCGGTGATGCGCGCGGGCGCGATCGTGCAGACCGCCCCGCCCGGCGAACTCTGGCGTCGACCGGCGGATGAATGGACCGCAGGCTTCCTCGGGTGTCGAACGATCGTCGACGCGCGGGTGAGTGGCGGTGTCGCCTCGTGCTCACTCGGGAGCGTGCGGCTGAATCTGCCGGACGGCGACCGGCGAATCGGACTGCGTGCGGATTCGGTGGTGGCGGTGCCGGAGGTGGACGGCACGGCATCAACCGCGACGGTGCTGCGCGCGATCGACCTGCCCACCGGGCGGCAGGTCCGCGTCGGCACCGACGTCGGGGAGATCGACGCGATGGCATCCGACGACGTCATGACCGGTGATCGAGTCGCTTTGCGGCTGGTGGGCGAGAGAGTGGCGGTGATCGGGGAGTGACCTTGTGGGCGTGAGTAGCTGCTCCGCCCTGCTATGTCGGGATGCGCCCCAACGCCGGCTGGGCGGTGAGCACGTGCTGAACCGCATGCTGGACGGGAGGGTGCCCCGCGGCTCGCACGATTTCCGGTGTGCGGCGGGCGGGGTCGCAGAGCGCGGAGTGTCACGCAGACGTCAATGCCGTAGATCCGTGCCACATATTGGCTGAAACCTACGGCGCAACTCGCGTTCGGCCACACGCGGACGCGAGTCGTCGTGGATCTGTAGCAATAGGACGCGCGGGGCGCGATCAATTCCTCAGGTCAGCGAGTGGTCACCGAACTCTTCGAGTATCCGCGGCAACCCACGGCGAGGTTGACGTCGACTGCCCGCAGGTCGTTCGGTTCGATCGCGGCGATGTCAGCAAGCGGTTCGAGGGTGCGATTGGACGCGAGGACGGCGATGCTGTGGAGGGCGGCCCAAAGAGTCGCAGTGCGTATCTACGAGTCTGGCCCGCGTGTCGCTGGTGGTCGGGCGGCCGCTGAGTGTAGATGCGCTTGTCGGTCAACCGCGTTCGGCGACCGATCGGTTGATGCATCATATTTCGGTGCTCGCGGGGCGTCCGTATGTCAGCGAGTACGCACCACGTCGGATCAGCGCGCCCGCGCCTTCTTGAGAGCTTTGCCGAGCTGCTTCTTGGACATGTCGGACGTGTCGAGTTTGCTCATTCGGTGGATCACGACGGGGCAGCGCATGCAACGCTTTGACGAGCGGCAACACTTCTTCTTGGGGCGCATCGAGCCCAGTTTCGCCGGATCGATCTTGCCCATGTGCGGAGGTTAGCACGGTGTTCACGTGCCTGTGATCGCGCTCTCACCGACCCAGCAGATACCCTGAGTGGTTGAGAATGCACAGGCGATCTCGGCGTTGGCCCGATGTCGTGGATCCCGGCTGCCGATTTCCACCATGAAAGAGAACCAGTGACTGCTGCCCCCAACTTCCGCAACGTCGCGATCGTCGCGCACGTCGACCACGGGAAGACCACCCTCGTCGACGCGATGCTCCGGCAGTCCGGTGTCTTCGGCGAGCGCGCCGAACTCGTCGACCGCGTGATGGACTCCGGTGACCTCGAACGCGAGAAGGGCATCACCATCCTCGCCAAGAACACCGCCGTGCACCGTCGTCAGCCCGACGGCACCGAGGTCGTCATCAACGTGATCGACACCCCCGGGCACGCCGACTTCGGCGGCGAGGTGGAGCGCGGCCTGTCGATGGTCGACGGTGTGGTGCTGCTCGTCGACGCGTCGGAGGGTCCGCTGCCGCAGACGCGATTCGTGATGCGCAAGGCGCTCGCGGCGTCGCTGCCGGTCATCTTGGTGGTCAACAAGACCGACCGCCCCGATGCGCGCATTCAAGAGGTCGTCGACGAGAGCCAGGATCTGCTGCTCGACCTCGCGTCGGACCTCGACGACGAGGCCGCGCAGGCCGCCGAGCTGGCTCTGGAACTGCCGGTGCTCTATGCCTCCGGTCGAGCCGGTGTGGCCAGCACCGAGCAGCCCGCCGACGGCGAGGTGCCCACGGGCGACAACCTCGATCCCTTCTTCGACGTCCTGCTCGAGCATGTCCCGCCGCCCAAGGGCGACCCGGCAGCGCCGCTGCAGGCGCACGTCACCAACCTCGACGCGTCGGCCTTCCTCGGTCGCCTCGCGCTCGTGCGTATCCACAACGGCACAATCCGCAAGGGACAGCAGATCTCCTGGTGCCGCGAGGTTGATGGCGAACCCGTCGTCGAGCGCGCCAAGATCACCGAACTCCTCGCCACCGTCGGCGTCGATCGTGCGCCCGCCGAGTCCGCCGTCGCCGGTGACATCGTCGCCGTCGCGGGTATGCCGGAGATCATGATCGGCGACACGCTCGCCGACCTCGACAACCCGGTTGCGTTGCCGCGCATCCACGTCGATGAGCCCGCCATCTCGGTGACGATCGGCACCAACTCGTCCCCGCTGGCCGGCAAGGTGTCGGGGCACAAACTGACCGCACGCATGGTCAAGTCGCGCCTGGACACCGAACTGATCGGCAACGTGTCGCTGCGCGTCCTCGACATCGGGCGCCCCGACGCGTGGGAGGTGCAGGGCCGCGGTGAGCTGGCGCTGGCCATCCTGGTCGAACAGATGCGTCGCGAAGGGTTCGAACTGACCGTCGGCAAGCCGCAGGTGGTGACCCGCAAGGTCGACGGCAAGGTGCAGGAGCCGTTCGAGCACCTCACGATCGACGTGCCCGAGGAATACCTGGGTGCGGTCACCCAGTTGCTCGCTGCCCGCAAGGGCCGCATGGAGCAGATGAACAACCATGGCACCGGCTGGGTGCGAATGGAGTTCATCGTGCCCTCGCGTGGCCTGATCGGCTTCCGCACCGACTTCCTCACCGAGACCCGTGGCACCGGGATCGCGAACGCGGTCTTCGACGGTTACGACGGTTGGGCAGGCGAGATCCGCGCCCGTCACACCGGCTCGCTCGTCAGTGATCGTCAGGGTTCGGTCACGCCGTTCGCAATGATCCAGCTCGCCGACCGCGGCACCTTCTTCGTCGACCCCGGCGACGCGACCTACGAGGGTCATGTGGTGGGTATCAACCCGCGCCAGGAGGACCTCGACATCAACGTGACGCGCGAGAAGAAGCTGACCAACATGCGTCAGTCGTCGGCCGACGTGATGGAAACCCTGGCCAAGCCGATGCAGCTCGATCTCGAGGGCGCGATGGAGTTCTGTGCCGCCGACGAATGTGTCGAGGTGACTCCGGAGGTGGTCCGGGTGCGTAAGGTTCACCTCGATGCGACGACCCGTGCCCGCGAACGTTCGCGCGCCAAGACGCGCGACGCGGCGGTGAGCTGATCGCCGGGCGGGTGTGTGTTGCCGGGTCCGCAACGGGCCCGGCATGTGCAGGGCTGGCTGTATGGGGGTAAGCGACGTGAGTGCTGCGGCGACAACACGTAGGGCGACAACGCGTGGGGCGACGACACGTGGACGCGGTCGAATCTGGCTGTTGCTGGTGCTGCCGATGGTGGCGATCACGGTGCTGGTGTCGGGATGCCAGGCCGATCCGCCGCCACCGGTGCGGGACACCGGCCCGTTGCCGACGCCGACGGAGTACCCGAACGCGAAGACCGTCTACATCGCGACCGATTCCGTGGGTGCCGGCTTCAACCCGCACATCGCGTCCGACCAGAGCCCGGTGACCACTGCGATCGCCGCCATGACATTGCCGAGCGTGTTCGCGCCGGTTCAGACCCCCGCGGGTGTGCAGTGGCAGCTGCAAAAGGCCTTCGTCACGTCGGCCGAGGTCACCTCGCAGAAGCCCTTCACGGTCACCTATCACATCCACACCGACGCACAGTGGTCCGACGGTCTGCCCGTCACCGGCGACGACTTCAGCTACCTGTGGCAGCAGATGTCGCGTCAACCCAACGTCGTTGCGCCCGCAGGTTACCGGCTGATCGACTCGGTGCAGACCCGTGAGGGCGGCAAGGTCGTCAATGTCACCTTCGCGCAACCGTATCCGGCCTGGCGTGAGCTGTTCACCAACCTGCTCCCGAGTCACGTTCTCAAGGGGGCACCGGCCGGTTTCCAGACGGGCATGGACACCGGCAAGCCGGTGTCGGCGGGACCGTTCGCGATCGTCGGCATCGACACGACCCGCGACGAGGTGCGCCTGGCCCGCAACGATCGCTACTGGATGGAACCGTCGCGTCTGGACCAGATCGTGCTTCGCCGAGCCGGCAACACGTCGCAGATGCTCGACTCGGTGCGTTCGGGCGACTCGTCGATCGTCGCGCTGGGTGCCGGCGTCTCGACGCAGGCTCAGTTGGAAGCGGTCCCGGGACTCACCCTTGATCGGAGCCTGACCGCCCGCTCGCTGGGTATCAGCGTCAATGCGCGTACCACGACCATGAATTCACCCCAGGTGCGTCGGGCGATCCTGGGTCTCGTCGACCCCACCCTGACCACGTTCGCCGGCGCCGGCGACTGGACGGTCCAGCGCTACGCCAACACGGTGTTCGCCCCGTCCGATCGCGGGTACACGCCGGTGAACCGTGCCCGGCCGACGCCGGCTCAGGTCACCGCGCTGCTGGCCGAGGCCGGATATCGGCGTGGAGCGCCGACGCCCGGCCAGGCCGCCGACGACGGGGATGTCCGTCCGCTGCCGGTCGGCGTCGCGCCGTACCAGAAGGACGGTCGGGACCTGGTGGTTCGCATCGGTGCGGTCAGCGGTGATCCGCGGTCGACGTCGGCTGCCGCCAGCATCGTCGACCAGTTGCGGGGCGCGGGTATCCGGTCGCAGGTGCTCACCATGCCCAACAGCGAGCTCTACGGTGCCGCCCTGACCCGGCAGCGGGTCGATCTCGTGGTCGGCTGGAGTGGTCTCGGCGTACCCCCGGCGGCGTCGTTGGCCTCACAGGTGGATTGCGATCAGCCCAAGCCCGGGACCGAACCGTCGCTGAGTACACCGCCGACACCGACCAGCGTCGCGCCCAGCGACACCGATGCCGACAACAGCTACACCAGCAACATCTCCGGGCTCTGCGACGCCCGGCTGATCGGTCTGGCCCGGGAGGCGCTGTCGGAGGTGGATCCGATCCCGACGCTCAACACCGCCGAGCCGTTGCTGGCCGACGCCGCGATCTACCTACCGCTCTACCAGGACAGCATGATGGTGGGGGTCACCGAGAGCGTGGTCAACGTGCCCGTGACCGGTCCGATCCAGGTCTCCATCTTCGGGACCGCCGGCGTCTGGGACCTGGCGTGACCGGCATGCGCGGCCGCCGGTGAGCGAGGTTGCGTCATGAGCGCACCCGGTGGTCGGCGCCTGCTGCTCGTCCATGCGCATCCCGACGACGAGACCATCATGACCGGCGGCACCATTGCGCGATACCTCGCCGAGGGTGTCGACGTCCGGGTCCTCACCTTCACGCTCGGGGAAGAGGGCGAGGCCATCGGTGATCGGTGGGCGCAACTGGTGGCCGACGGTGGAGCCGACCAGTTGGGCGGCTTTCGCATCGGCGAGTTGAGCGCTGCGCTTGCGGCGCTGAGTCCGGCGGGTCGCGCGGCCCTGACCCCGTCGTTCCTCGGTGGCGCCGGCCGCTGGCGGGATTCCGGGATGGCGGGTTCGCCGTCGGCTCGGCATCCGCGTGCGTTGGTGCAAGCGCCGTTCGACGAGCCGGTGGCAGCACTCGTGGACGTTCTCGAATCCTTTGCGCCGCAGGTCGTCGTCACCTACGACTCGGCGGGCACGTACGGGCATCCCGACCACAAACTGGTGCACGAAGTCACGGCGGCAGCGTTGGCAGCGGTATCTGGTGCTGCGGGGTCGGGATCGTGGTCGCCGAAGGTGTACGAGTCGGTGACCGAGTACAGCGCGCTGCGGGCGGGACTGGCGGCCGCGGCGACGCGTGTCCCGGATGGTTGGCGGATGCCCGAACCCGGTGAATTGCCCAGCTATGCAGACGAATTCATCACCGCTGCCGTCGATGTCAGCGCCGTTCTCGACCGCAAGGTGGCGGCACTGGCCGCGCATGCGACGCAAGTGACGGTCGCGCCGTCGGGTACGGAATACGCGTTGTCGAACAACATCGTGCAGCCGATCTTCGATGAAGAGCATTTCATTCGCGTCGATGCGCATGCGCCGCTTGATGCGCGTGAGACCGACCTGTTCGCCGGGATCGACTGATGCGTGCGATCGACCGGGTGATGGTGGCTCTGCTCGCCGTCGACGGTGTGGTGGTCGGCCTGCTGTCACTGGCGTTCGCGTATGTGCGTTTCGGCGGGGTCGCGGTGCCCGTCGCCGCAGTGATCGCCGGTCTGGTGAACTGTGTACTGCTCTGGCTCGCCGCCGGATACACGACGACGCTGTGGCGGTTCGCCCCACTGATCGGGTGGGCGGTCGGCGTGTTCGTGGGTGCCTTCCCGGGCCCGGGCGGGGACGTGCTGCTGGCCTCCGACACCGGATTGGCCATTCCGACGATGTTGCTCCTGTTGTTCGGCGCCGGCCTACCCGCTGCTCTCGTGTGGTCGGGACGACTGCCGGGACATTGACCAGGGCGTGTCTCAGCCGTCGGCAGGGGCTTCGAGGCGCGGCGTTACAGTGTGGGTATGGTGCTGCGCGCGTGGGCCGAGGACATCCGCGCTCCGATCGGCGATGTCCGGAATGCCCTGCGTCGGGTGCGGAACGACCCGTCGGCTGCGAGTGACGCGGACTGGGCCGAGCTCCTCGGGGCGGCCGGCGACGAACTCGACGAATTGTGTGATCTCGCCGATGCCGCGCGTGTAAGTGCAGTGGGCGCAGATGCGCTGACGTTCGTGGTGAACCGCAATTTCGACACCGCAACGGTCGCGGCCCTCGGCCGGTCCGGGGTCACGCTCGAAGATCTCGTGACCGAGGCACATGATCTGGGTGCGACCGAGATCTGCATGCAGGGTCCGCTACCCGCGGCTGCGCCTGCCGATGGATACCTGCGGCTCGTCGACACCATCACGGCCACCGCGCCGGACCTCCACCTGCATGCGTTCCGTCCGGCGGAGGTACGCGACGGCGCGGCGCGCATGGGAATCGGCCTCGACGAGTACCTGGCGCGGCTACGCGACGCCGGCCTGGGTTCGGTGCCGGGCACCGCAGCGCAGATCCTCGACGACGACGTCCGCCGCGCGTTGGCCGGCAATGCTCCGGTGCTCACCGTCGCCGAATGGGTCGAAACGATCGAGGCGGCCCACCGAGCGGGAATGTTCTCGACCGCGACCATGCTGTACGGACATGTGGAAACGCCGCGACAGCAGGTTGCCCATCTGCGCACGCTCAATGGCATCGCCGAACGAACCCACGGGTTCCACGAACTGATCCTGATGCCCATGCTGCCGGTGAATGCCGGACCCCACCTCGCTTCGATCGCTGTCGCGGCGCCCGGTGAACGCGAGACGCGCGCCGTCCACGCAGTGGCGCGACTGATGACTCTCGGACACATCGATCATCTTCAGGTTGCCTGGACCAAGCTCGACGCACCGGTCGTGGACCGTCTCCTGCGGGGCGGAGCCGACGACATCGGCGGGCTGCTGCTCGACGGTCAGTTGATGCCCGACGCGGGACCCGAGGCCGGTCGCGTTCTCACCGCTGAGGGGTTGACCGCGATCGCCGAGCGCGCCGGACGCACGCTGCGTCAGCGAACCACCGGCTACGGCGAACCGGCAGCCGATCGGCAGACTGTGCTGGGCGGGGTTTCTCGGTGAACGGCGCGCATCCGGTGGCGGGCATCGGCCGTGACCGCGCGGGCGTCGATGTGGACGTGGCGATCATCGGAGCGGGATTCGCCGGTCTGGGCATGGCGACGCTACTCGCCAGGCGCGGCACCGAATCCTTCGTCGTGCTCGAGCGGGCCGACGCGGTCGGCGGAACATGGCGTGACAACACCTATCCCGGCATCGCCTGCGACATCCCGGCGCACCTGTACTCGTTCTCCTTCCGGCCGCCCGGGGATTGGGCGTCGGTGTACCCCAGTGGAGCCGAGATCCGCGGCTATCTCGAGCGCACGGTCGCCGAGGAGGGCATCGGCGGCCACATCCATTTCGGCCGGGAGCTCGAACACGCGAGATGGGATGCGGTGCAACGGCGCTGGGAGATCACCACGACCGTCGACGCGGTACGGTCGGGACCCGATCGCCTGACCGGGAGCGCCGCTCGGCCGATCCGCGCACGGACACTGGTGATGGCGGTCGGGCGCCTGTCGGAGCCGAGGCTGCCGGACATCGATGGGCTCGAGGCGTTCCCCGGCGAGGTGGTGCACACCGCCGCGTGGCACCAAGGACTCGACCTCGACGGAGCACGCATCGGCGTGGTCGGGACCGGGGCGTCGGCGGTCCAGGTGATCCCTCACCTCGCTCGCGCGGCAGAGGAACTCGTCGTGTTCAGCCGCACCGCGCCCTACGTGGTGCCGCGTGATGACCGCTCGTACACGAGCGCCGAACGTCACGAAATGCTCGACCCGGTGGTCGCGAATGCGGTGCGCGACAAGATGCTTCGTGATGCCGACCAGGCGTTTCGACAGCGGCTCGGATTGCACCCCGACATCGATGAGATCCGGGAGCGTGCACGCAACCACCTGCACCGACAGGTGGCCGACGGCGAACTCCGCAGGGCGCTGACACCCGACTACGAAATCGGTTGCAAGCGAATACTGCTGAGCGACGATTTCTATCCGACGCTGCAGCAGCCGAACGTGACGTTCGAGCCGAGTGCGCTGGTGTCGGTCACCGAGAGCAAGGCGACGGCCCGCAGTGGTCGTCGCTACGATCTCGACGTCCTGGTCATGGCAACAGGTTTCGAAGCCGCCCGACCGCCCGCAGCGCGTCGCATCACCGGTCGCGGCGGACGACTGTTGAGCGACCACTGGGCCGATGGCATGGTCTCGTACGCGTCTACGGTGGTCAGCGGATTTCCCAATCTGTTCGTCATCGACGGCCCCAACGCCGCACTCGGTCACAACTCGGCCATCTACATGATCGAGACACAACTCGACTACGTGCTCGGGGCACTCGACCATCTTGCCGCCACCGGCACCGGATGGCTGGAGGTGACCGCCGACGCGGAGGAGGCCTACACCCGCGAGATCGACGAACGCAGTGCGGCCACCGTGTGGCTGACCGGTTGTGACAGTTGGTATGTCGACCCACGTAGTGGTCGGCTCACGCTGCTGTGGCCGGGGACCGCCGAGTCGTTCCGGGAACGCAACGGTACGTTCGACGCAGGGCCGTTCCTGCCGGGGCCGCCCCGATCGGCGGGTATGCACGAGGGGAGTGTGTGATGACGAGTGTCGTCCAGGCGCTGGACGCGGCGCGGGCGGGCGAACCGATCGGCCTCGACCGTGCGGTCGCCCTGTTGTCTTGTGCGGGAGAGGATCTCGTCGCATTGCAAGCCATCGCAGGCCAGATCCGTGACGCCGGGCTGGCCGCGGTTGGGCGCGCCGGTCAGATCACATACTCGCGCAAGGTGTTCGTTCCTCTGACGCGACTGTGCCGCGACCGTTGCCATTACTGCACCTTCGTCACGGTGCCGGGCAAGTTGGCACGCGCCGGCGAGGGGATGTACCTCGAACTCGATCAGGTGGTCGACCTTGCACGGCGAGGAGCGCAACTCGGTTGCAAGGAAGCACTTTTCACGCTCGGGGATCGCCCGGAGGATCGGTGGAAGCAAGCCGGGGAGTGGTTGTCGGCGCGCGGCTACTCGTCGACCCTCGAGTACGTGCGGGCGGCGGCGGTCGCCGTACTCGAAGAGACCGGCCTGCTCCCGCATCTGAATCCGGGTGTGATGAGCGCCGCGGAGATGCGCCGGTTACGGCCGGTGGCGCCGTCGATGGGGATGATGCTCGAGACCACGTCTCGCCGCCTGTTCACCGAGAAGGGGCAGCCGCATTACGGCAGCCCCGACAAGGACCCGCTGGTGCGTCTGCAGGTACTCGAGGACGCCGGCGCGGTCGGGGTGCCGTTCACCACCGGCATCCTCGTCGGGATCGGCGAAACCCTCACGGAACGAGCCGAATCCCTGCTCGCGATCGCCGACGTCCATCGTGCGCACGGACACATCCAAGAGGTCATCGTGCAGAACTTCCGCGCCAAGCCCGACACCGCCATGCGCGGCACACCGGATGCGGAGATGACCGAGTTCCTGGCCACCGTCGCGGTGGCGCGGATCGTTCTCGGATCACAGATGAGAGTGCAGGCACCACCGAATCTGGTGTCGTCGGCCGAATGTGCCGCACTCATCGCGTCGGGCGTCGACGATTGGGGTGGGGTCTCTCCGCTCACTCCCGACCACGTCAACCCCGAACGTCCGTGGCCCAACCTCGATGTGCTCGCCCGCATCACCGCCGAGTCGGAGTTCACGCTCACCGAGCGCATCACCGCTCAGCCGCCCTACGTCCTCGACGCCGACCGGTGGATCGATCCATCGCTCACCGAACATGTTGCGGCGCTGACAGATCCGACGACCGGGCTGGCGGCCGACACCCGCCCCACCGGTCATCCGTGGCCCGCAGTAGCCTGACCGGACCGCCGTTGACTGTGCCTCCCAAACCGTTGACCGTGCGTCCCAAAGCGTTGATCGTGCACTACGTTCCGTTTCGCGGTGCACAGTGAACGATTTTCGACGCCCACTCAACGATTTTCGACGCCCACTCAACGATTTTCGACGCCCACTCAACGATTTTCGACGCACGGTCAACGAGAGTGGAGTACTCGTCTCAGGCGAGTCGGGCGAGCGCCTGGTATCCGCCGATCACGTCCGTGGCGCGATGTAGGCCGAGATCTTGCAGTGCGGCCGCAGCCAGACTCGAGGTGTAGCCCTCCGAGCAGATGACGATCCAGCGGACGTCGTGGTCGACCGCGGCATGGATGCGTGCGTCGCTGGCCGGATCGCATCGCCACTCGAGGACGTTGCGTTCGATGACGATCGCTCCGGGCGCCTCACCCTCGGCGGCCCGCTGAGCAGCCGGCCGGATGTCGACGAGGATCGCACCGTCGGCCAGTTCGGCGGCGACCTCGCGTGCGTCGAGCCGCTCAAGACGCGCGCGAGCCGCAGCGAGGATCTCGTCGATGGTCGGCGGGGTGGTTGATTTCCCCGTCGCTTCGCTCGCCCCGGTTGATTTCCCCGTCGCTTCGCTCGCCCCGGATGATTTCCCCGTCGCTTCGCTCGCCCCGGTCGCCACGGACAGGCGCCGCGTCATTCCGGTTTGTCCGTCAGCTCGGTCCGGGTGCGACGAAGGGCGCCGTCCTCGGTGACGTCGTAATAGGACATCGCCGTCAGCGGGGGAGAGTAGGCGTGCACGCTCAGGGTCGGCCCGGACACCTCGATCGCCGGGGCTTCGACCGGGCCGGACGCGTCAGGGGACCGAGGCGGGTTCTGCATCACATCGTGCACCCAGCCCAGTGGAAAGGCAGCTTGATCGCCGGCGTCGAGAATGCGCACCGCCAGATCATCGCCGGTCCAGTGGTACTCGCGCAACGAACCCGACAACACGGTGAGCGCACCGAGGGAGCCGGCGTGGTCGTGCAGTTCTGTCGCTTCGCCCGGCGTCCAGCTGATGAGCCAGACGTCGACGTCGTCGTCGGCGTGGATGCGGGTGGCCCAGCGATGCACCGGATCCCACGTGCTGGGCAGGAGGTCGTCGTGCGCGCCGTCGAGGACGTCGGCAACGCCCTGGTCGGTGATGCGCAGGAGATCGGCCGGTCGGAGCCGCGTGGGTAGATGTGTTCTCCGGCGGCCGGACTGGAGGGATGGGACGGAACCGTCGGACGTGACACCGGTTGACACGGTTCGGCGGACACGGGGTGTGCGGGCGAGGGTGGAGGTCATCGGCGCTCCTTGGATGTGCGATGGATGGGTGTGGTCGGCGACGTTCACCGACAACAGCGCACATCCATCGACGCCTGCATGCCCCGACTCCCGTAAGCGGTCATGAGACGACGATGACGGGTCGGCGAGCACTGGTCCAGGGTTGGCGGCACGCTGAGCAGAAGGCCGCTGAGCGCGGACGATCTCGCGAAAAATGTGATCCACGTTACGGCCCGTAGGCGTTTGTGCTGGTGGGGCGGGGCCGATTTCTCGGGGACGGGCCTCAGGGCGGATACTGTGGGATGGCGGATAGCCATGTGTATCGCCCTGATCGCTCAGCGGTGCTGACCATGGCTGTTCGTGATGCGGTGCAACCAGCCCTTGCGCCGTCTTGGATCGGCTTTGCGGCTGGTGCACAAAGCCGGTCTGGGGTGAAGTTTTTTCAGCGAAGGAGAGTGTGGTGACGTACATCATCGCCGAGCCTTGCGTCGATGTCATGGACAAGGCTTGTGTGGAGGAGTGCCCGGTCGACTGCATCTACGAGGGCGCACGGATGCTCTACATCCAGCCCGATGAATGCGTCGACTGCGGTGCCTGCGAGCCGGTGTGTCCGGTCGAGGCGATCTTCTATGAGGATGATGTTCCCGACGAATGGGAACCGTACGTCAGTGCCAACGCCGACTTCTTCGACGACCTCGGTTCTCCCGGCGGCGCCAGCAAGGTCGGCCACACCGACGCCGACGCGCCGTTCATCAAGGGTCTTCCGCCGATGAACGAAGAAGACTGAGCGAAGCTGTGGTCCCACCCGCAACCGGGCGTCGCCGTGTGAGTGCGTCTCTGCCGGACTTCCCGTGGGACACGCTGGCGAGTGCAAAGGCGAAGGCGACTGCGCATCCCGACGGCATCGTCGACCTGTCGGTCGGCACGCCGGTCGATCCGGTGCCCGAGGTGATCCGCGACGCGCTCGCTGCGGGCTCTGCGTTCCCCGGGTATCCGACGACCGTGGGTACTGTCGCCCTGCGGCAGGCTGCTGCGTCGTCGTTGGCGCGGCGCCACGCTGTCACCGAACTCGACGAGTCGAGTGTGCTCCCGGTGATCGGCACCAAAGAAGCGATCGCCGGACTCACGTCGTTGCTGGGTGTCGGCGCAGGAGACGTCGTCGTCATCCCCGAGGTTGCCTACCCGACCTATGAGGTCAGTGCGCTGCTGGCGGGTGCGACACCGGTCCGTGCAGATTCGACGGTGCAACTGGGCCCGACGACGCCCGCGCTCATGTTCATCAATTCGCCGTCGAATCCGACCGGCAAGGTCCTCGGCGTGGATCACCTGCGAAAGGTGGTCGATTGGGCACGCGAACGCGGCACCGTGCTGGTGTCCGACGAGTGTTATCTCGGGCTGTGCTGGGACGACGACGCGCTCTCGATCCTCGACCCGCGCATCTGCGACGGTGACCACACGGGCTTGCTCGCAGTGCACTCGTTGTCGAAGATCTCGAATCTCGCGTCGTACCGCGCCGGCTTCCTCGCCGGTGACCGTGCCCTGATCGCCGAACTGTTGGCGGTCCGCAAACATGCCGGGCTGATGGTGCCGTACCCCGTTCAGGTCGCGATGACCGCGGCGCTCGACGACGACGAGCACGTCGACGCCCAGCGCGAACGCTATCGGGCCCGACGCGACGTCTTGCGCAATGCGGTGCGGGAGGCCGGTTTCCGGGTCGATCACTCCGAAGCGGGGCTGTACCTGTGGGCCACACGCGACGAGCCGTGCCGGGAGACGGTGGACTGGCTGGCCGATCGTGGCATCCTGGCCGCGCCGGGTGACTTCTACGGTCCGGCGGGCGAACGGCATGTCCGGATGGCGCTGACCGCGACCGACGAACGCATCGACGCCGCGCGGGAGCGCTTGTCGGCCTGAGGGTTTCGCGGCCCAATTGGACGGCGCCCTTTTCGTCGGGTGCCGCTCCCGGGGCTGACGTGCGAGGAGCACCTGTTTCGTCCATATCGACGGTCAGGAACTGAGACCTGTCGAAGCACATATCCTCAAGACCCCAGAGACGCGTCCCACCGCGCGCCCCGAGCGAGAAGCCCGGCGACCGGCCTCGACGCCGCTAGTGAGAAAACCTTGTTGTCTCGCCGATGGTCTCGACACGACGCCTCGCCTGGCGCCTCGGAGTTGGCTCGACCAGCAGGCCTGACGCGAAGAGTTCGGTAAACAATGCCGCTGACCTGCGGAAATGAGCCCGCGTCGTGCCCGCAAAATCTAGGGGAAGTACTTCTTCCCCGGGCGGATTCAGGCGGTGGATGCAACAGGACCTGATTCGGATCCTGACGGTGGTGAGTTTAGTAGCTCGTCGAGTTTTTCGGCGGGGCTGGCCCA